>VXNO01000004.1 GCA_009840575.1 Chloroflexota bacterium
TGGCGTTGTTGATAATTTGCGCGTTTGCCGCATCCAGCCGCGCGAACTCGCTGTGGATTTTGTGCTCGGTTACGCGCTCGGCGGTAACTGGCTGGAAGGTATCCAGCCCGATGTGCAAGGTGCAACGCGCGAGATGAAGGCCCCAAGCGGTGATACGCTCCAACAAGGCCGGCGTAAAATGCAAGCCAGCGGTCGGCGCGGCCGCGGAGCCTGCCCGGCGCGCATAGACCGTCTGGTACCGTCCCGGGTCAGCCAGCTCGGCCTGAATATATGGTGGCAGTGGCATTTCGCCCAGCTCGGGCAGGCGCGCGCGGATGGGCAGGTCGAATTCCAGCAGTCGCTGGCTTTTTTCCAGGCGGTCAAGCACAGTGCAGCCGGTGCCATCCGCCAGCAGCAGCCGCATGCCGTCGCGGATATTGCGCCCGCCGACCAGCGCCAGCCAACGCCGTTTCTCCTGTTGCCGCAGCAGCAAAATCTCGACCTTGCCGCCGCTTTCTGCCTTGGTAGCCGGCAGCCGCGCCGGGATGACGCGCGTATCGTTCATCACCAGCACATCGCCGGGTAGCAGCATTTCGGCAATATCAGCAAATTTGTGGTGAGAAATTGCGCCGCTGCCACGCTCCAGGCGCATCAACCGGGCGGTATCGCGGGGCTCGGCGGGCGTCTGCGCGATGAAATGCGCCGGCAAGTCATAGTCGAAGTCGGCGACTTTCATAGCAGCGTCGGCTGTGTCTCATCATCGGCGGCAACTTCGGGAATAGGCAAGCCGAGATGCGCGTAGGCATGGCGCGTGCAGGTGCGTCCGCGCGGCGTGCGATCAATGAAACCCAACTGGATCAAATAGGGCTCGTAGACATCCATGATGGTGGCGCTGTCTTCGCTGATAGCGGCGGCGATGGTATCCAGCCCGACTGGTCCGCCGCCGTAATTCTCGATGATGATGCGCAGGATGCGGCGGTCGATATCGTCCAAGCCCAGCTCGTCAATCTCCATGAGTCCCAGCGCTGCCTGCGTAGCTGCCATCGTGATGACGCCGTCCGCCCGCGCCTCGGCATAATCACGCACGCGCCGCAGCAGACGCAAGCCGACGCGAGGTGTGCCGCGCGCCCGCCGGGCGATTTCCCGCGCGCCCTCAGCGTTGATTTCGACATCCAGCAGCCGCGCCGCCCGCCACACGATCTTTTGCATGTCCGCTTCTGCATAGAAATCCAGGCGAAAAGTCGCCCCAAAGCGATCGCGCAATGGCGCCGCCAGCAGCGCCAGCCGCGTCGTCGCGCCGATGACAGTGAAGCGCGGCAGGTTCAGACGCAATGACTTGGCGGCGGGGCCTTTGCCGATGACGATATCCAGCACGAAATCTTCCATGGCCGGGTACAAAATCTCTTCGACCGCTTTGCCAAGCCGATGCACTTCGTCGATGAAGAGGATGTCGCCTTTTTTTAGATGCGTCAAAATCGCCGCCAGGTCGCCCGCGCGCTCAATGGCTGGTCCCGCCGTAACGCGGATGTCCCCAGCCACCTCGTTGGCGATGACATAAGCCAGCGATGTCTTGCCCAGCCCGGGCGGACCATAAAAGAGTACATGGTCAATTGGCTCGCTGCGGGCAGTAGCGGCTTCGATCAAGATGCTCAAGTTTTCGCGCACGCGGTCTTGCCCCAGCATGTCATCCAGGCGGCGCGGACGCAGGGCGATATTGTCGCGGTCGCTCTTCCGCTGCACCCCACTGACGACGCGCTTTTCGGCTGACACGATACCCTGTCCGATTCTGCTTATGACCTGCCCATGTGTTGCCATTTAGCAGTATAGACTACGGACTATGACTTGCAAAGCTGGCTTTCTTGGCTGGCGCAGCGCTGCTGTAAATCCCGGCGGGATGCGGCTACAATTGCCCTGACGAAAGCTGCTCCCCCAAAGGAGGCTGGTCATGCCCGCCAACTTGCGTATTTCACCCCATCCGCTGGTCAAGCATAAATTGACCTTGCTGCGTGATACCGCCACCGACCATCGCTTGTTCCGCGAGCTGGTGCGTGAATTGGCGCTGCTGTTGTGTTACGAGGCGACAATCGACCTGGCGCTGCAGCCCAGCGTCGTCAATACACCTATGGGGCAGGCCAGCGGCTGGCAGAGCAGCGAAGTTATCGGGCTGGTGCCGGTGCTGCGCGCGGGCTTGGGGCTGGTCGATGGCATCCAGGAGCTGCTGCCGGCTGTGCAGGTCTGGCATATTGGACTGTATCGCGATGAAGCGACCCTGCGCCCGGTCGAGTATTACAACAAGTTGCCCGAAGAGCCGACTGTGCAAGTCTGCCTGGTGCTTGACCCTATGCTGGCGACCGGCGGCTCAGCTATCGCGACCATCGACATATTGAAACGGTGGGGCGCGCCGCGCATCAAATACCTGGGCATCCTGGCTGCTCCCGAAGGCGTCGAGGCGCTTTCGGCTGCGCACCCCGATGTGCCTATTCATATCGCCGAGCTGGACAAGCAACTGAACGATATCGGCTTCATTGTGCCGGGTTTGGGCGATGCCGGCGACCGTATGTTTGGCACATGACTCGCGACCTGCTGGCATTCGTTCTGGTCTTCAACGCGGCGCTGGCTTCGGCCTTGGCGCTAATCCCCCTGGCGCGCGCGCTCAGCTTTCGCTTCGGTATCATTTCGCTGCCGGGCGGGCGGCGTCAAGAACCTGTGGCCATGCCCAAGCTGGGCGGCTTGGCGCTCTTCGCGGCTTTCGTCATCGGCGTCGTCCTGGCGCAGTTGCTGCCGGTCGAGCGCGGCGACCCCAACGAGATAACGCGCGTAGCCGGCTTGCTGCTAGGCAGCTCGCTGATTGGCATTTTTGGCATGATTGACGATATCTGGGATATGAGCTGGCGGCAGGTATTTATCGCGCAGATCGCCAGCGCCGCTATCGCCATTGCTTTTCAGATCTTCATTGAGTTTTTTAACAACCCGCTGACCGGCGCGCAAACCGACCCCTGGCCGCCCGTCGTGACCGTCGCGCTGACTCTCTTTTGGCTGGTGCTGATGATGAATACGGTCAACCTGCTGGACGGCTCGGATGGCTTGGCGGCTGGCGTCGCGGTCATCGCCAGCGCCATCCTCTTTCTCAACAGCGCCGTCCGCCAGGAGCCGCCACAGACCAGCGTTGCGCTCTTGCCGCTGGCATTGTGCGGGGCATCGCTGGGCTTCTTGTTACACAACTTTTACCCTGCCCGCGTCTATCTGGGTGGCAGCGCCTGGTTTCTGGGTTTTGCCTTGGGCGCGCTGAGCATCATCGGCGGCGCAAAGATGGCGACTATCCTGCTGGTGATGGGTTTGCCGTTGATGGACCTGGGCTGGCAGATTGTCAACCGCCTGGCGAACGGGCACAACCCCTTCCGTGGCGACCGCGGCCACCTGCACTTCCGCCTGCAAGATAGCGGTTTGTTCAGTCCGCGCCAGATCGCCTTGGGCTATTATGCCATCTGCGCGGTTTTTGGCTTCCTGACCTTGGTTACATCCAGCCAGATGTTCAAATTTATCGCCTTCGCCATCATGCTCGTATTCATCGCTATCGGCTTTATGATTGTCGGGCGCTTCTCGGCGCTGCGCGATGATTAAGGCTTGTCTTCATGATAAGGCCCATCACCTTCATCGAGATAGCTATCGTCATCGTCCAGCGGCTCGGGCGCGGGTTGCAGCACTGTGACGGCTTGGCGGCTGACCGGCTCTCTGCCCGGCGGCCCGGGGATAGGCAAAGGAAAGTCATAAATCGAGCGGAATGTCTTGGGCTTGGCAGGCGACTGGCTGGCTGATGAGGCTTGGGCTTGTTCGGCGCGCCAGGCACGGGCTTCTTCCCGCGACATAGCGACCATCACCCCATCAACGAAGCTGGCGCTCTTGCCCGTCACGCGCTCAATCAGCGACTCGGCTGTGCCCAAGACAGCCACAACCAGCAGGTTAAACGCCAGCACTTGCAGCAGCGCCACCGCCAGACTCTCCAGCAGGGTCAGGCTGGATGCGCTGTCGATTGCCCACGCCAGCAAAGCCAGCGAAAACAGCCCAAGCCCCGCGACAGCCTGCTGCCAGCGACTGTGCAAAATCGGCTGCGCTGGAAACATGGTGTTGGCGATGACAAATGCCAGATAAAACCACAGCCAAAAATCCGCGGTTCGTAGCACATTACCCAGCGCGAGCGCCAGGGCATCTATGCCGCCGGCTTCAAGCGGAGCCAGCGCCGCCCCCCAGCGAAACACGCCCGCCGCCAAGAGCCACAAAGCGATGCTGCCCGCCGCCAGTGGCGCAAGCGAAATGATGACTTTGCGGGCGCGCCCAGCTCCTGGTGACAAGCGGACGAAGTTCAAACGCAGCTCGCCGATTTCTTGCGCAGCCGGGAAGTCAATCGCAGTTTCCGCGTGTACCCGCAGCAAGCCCGCCAGCAGCCAGACGGTCAGCTCGTGCAGGGCGATGCCAGGCAGGAAGAGGCAATAATAGAGGATGGTCGTGATGTGGAAATTGTTGGTCAGCAGCCAGCCGACCTTGAAAATGTGCTGATGCAGCCACCGTTCGCCGCGCCGGAATGCGATAAAAAGCGCCCCCAGCACCAGCAACTGCGCCAGAAAGTCCAGCTCGCGCAGCCTTATTCTCCGTTCATCTCCGCCGCGATTTCCACCAAGGCGGCGAAATCGTCGACTTGCAGCGATGCGCCGCCGACCAGCGCGCCATCGATATTCGGCTGCGCCATGAACTCGGCCATGTTGCCCGGTTTGACGCTGCCGCCGTATTGAATGCGCGTGCTTTCGGCAATAGTATCGCCATAAAGCCCGCGCAACGTATCGCGCACAGCCGCGCCAATGATGCTGTCAGCTTGCTGGCTGGTGGCGCTCTTGCCAGTGCCAATCGCCCAAATCGGCTCATAAGCGATGACCACGCGCGCCATATCCGCCGCCGAGATTCCCGCCAGCGCCGCGCGAACTTGCCCGCGCACGAAGGGAATGGTCTCGCCGGCTTCGTTCTGCGCCAGGCTCTCGCCCACCGCGATGATCGGCTGCATGCCCGCCGCCAGGACAGCGTTGGCTTTGCGGTTGACATTGGCATCGGTCTCAGCCAAATACGCGCGCACTTCTGAATGCCCGAGGATGACAAAGTCCGCCAGCCCGCGCAGCATGTCGGCGGCTACCTGCCCGGTGAAAGCGCCGCTGGCTTCCCAATGGGCACCCTGCGCCGCGACCTTCAAGGGACTGCCTTGCAAGGCATCGGCAACGCCGGACAGCGCCAGGCTGGTCGGCGCAACCGCCGTTTCGACCGAGTCGAAATTACGGACGCGCGCTTCTAGCTGCTGCGCGAAGTCAATGGCTTCGCGGGGAGCTTTATTCATCTTCCAGTTGCCCACCACGATAGGCGTCCTGCTCATGTCGCCCTCCTTCACTGCATTCCAAAATTTGCGCCTGGCTAGCGGTCGGAAAGCGCCGCGATGCCGTGCAACGTCTTGCCTTCCAGCAGTTCGAGACTTGCGCCGCCGCCTGTGGAAATATGCGACATAGTCGCCGCCAAACCCGCCTGCGCGACCGCCGCCGCTGAATCGCCGCCACCGATGATTGTGGTCGCGCCATTCGCGGTTGCCGCCGCCAATGCCCGCGCCATGCCCGTCGTGCCCAGCGCGAAATTGGGCATCTCGAATACGCCCATGGGTCCATTCCAGACGACCGTGCCCGCCGCCGCCACTTCCGCGCCGAATGCCTGCACAGTCGCGGGACCGATATCCAGCGACTGCCAGCCAGCCGGGACATCTTCGTCCGCGCTCAGGACTCGCTGCTGCGCGTCATTGGCGAAGTCGGATGCGATGCGCTGGTCGACCGGCAGCAGCAATTTGTCGCCTGCTTTCGCCAGCAAATCACGCGCCAGCTCCAGTGCATCCGGCTCGACCAGCGAGTTTGCCATGTCGCGCCCTTGCGCCACGAAGAAAGTATTCGCCATGCCGCCGCCCACAAGCAGCTTGTCCACCTTGCCCAGCAGCGCCTCGATGACATCGATCTTGCCTGAGACCTTTGCGCCACCAATGATGGCGATAAATGGACGTCGCGGCTTTTCCAGCGCGGTCGCCAGGTAGTCGATTTCTTTCTTCAGCAGCAAGCCCGCCGCCGCGCCGAGATGCCGCGCCAGCCCGACATTCGAGGCATGGGCGCGATGAGCAGCGCCAAAAGCATCGTTGACAAAGACATCGCCCAAAGCAGCTAGCGCCCTCGCAAAATCCGAATCGTTAGCGGTCTCACCGGGATGAAAGCGGGTATTCTCCAGCAGCAGCACACCGGCCGCGGGCAGCGCCTCCACAGCCTGCCGCGCGATGGGTCCAATGCAGTCACCCGCAAAAGCGACATCGCGTCCCAAAGCCGCAGCCAGAGCCGGCGCAACCGGTGCGAGCGACATATCCGCGCGGACTTTGCCTTTGGGGCGGCCCAGATGCGAAAGCAAAATCAACGCGCGTGGCTCAGCCTGCAATATCCGTTGCAAGGTAGGGATAGCGGCGCGGATGCGCGTATCGTCGGTGATGCGCCCGTCAGCCAGCGGCACATTGAAATCGACGCGGACGAGGACGCGCTTCCCGCCCAGCTCGATATTGTCAATCGACAATTTGTTCATTATTTCGCCTGGCGCTTAGAGGCGCTCGCCGACGAACTTGGTCAAGTCGGCTGTGCGGCAGGAATAGCCCCATTCGTTGTCATACCAGGTGATGACTTTGACCAGGTTGCCCGCTACATCGCTCGCCAACGCATCGATGATGCTCGAATGCGGATTGCCCACATAATCGCTGCTGACCAGCGGCTCATGCGAGACAGCCAGGTAGCCCTGCATAGCGCCGGTGGATGCTTCTTCAAAGGCGGCGATCAATTCGTCTTTGCTGGGCGCTTTATCCACTGTGGCGACGAAATCCACCAGCGAGCCGGTCGGCGTGGGCACGCGCACCGCCATGCCATCAAACTTGCCTTTCAGCTCGGGCACGACCAGCGCGACAGCTTGCGCGGCTCCAGTGCTGGTGGGGATCATGTTGACAGCCGCGGCACGGGCGCGGCGCAAATCTTTGTGCGGCAGGTCGAGGATCTGCTGGTCGGTGGTGTAGCTGTGGATGGTGGTCATAAAACCCTGCTGGATGCCAAAGACGTCGTTGACCACCTTGGCGGCTGGCGCGAGGCAGTTGGTGGTGCAAGAGGCGTTGGAAACGACATGGTGCGCGGCGGGGTCATATTTGTCCTGGTTGACACCTAATACGATGGTGATATCTTCGCCTTTGGCGGGCGCGGAGATGATGACTTTTTTCGCGCCGGCGCTGATGTGCTTGGAAGCGCTGGCTCTGTCGCGGAAGATGCCGGTACTCTCGATAACCACATCCACGCCCAGCTCGCCCCAGGGCAGTTGCGCCGGGTCGCGCTCGGATAGCGCAGCCACGCTGTCGCCATCCACAATCAACGCGCCATCAGCGACTTCGACCGTGCCGGAATATACGCCATAACTCGAATCGTAGCGAAACAGATGCGCCATGGTAGCCAGGTCGCCCAGGTCGTTAAATGCCACAATGTCAATATCGTCCGCGTAACGTTCGCGCATGGCTTTCAGCACCTGCCGGCCGATGCGCCCGAATCCGTTAATGCCCACGCGAATCGCCATTTTCTTTCTCTCCTTTGCTACTGGTGACCGTCCTGCTTGATTATCCGCCTAGCATAGTACAAAGCATCGCGGCTGAGTATGCTCAAATGCCCGCGCGCGCCGACAGCGCCCAGTGACACAGCAGCAATGTCAGCCCCGCGCCGACAGCGCAGAAGGCCGCGATGAAGAGCGCCGCGTCAACGAACAGCTGCTGGGGGTACAAGCGAATCAAGCTGTCGGAATAGGGGAAACGCCAACTGCCCGCCGCGAAGAACAATTCATGGAAGCGGTCAAAGGCGCTGTCCCAAGCCGCCAGAGCCACCACGCCCAGCCCGCCAATCAGCGCAACCGTCAGCCACGCGCCCAGTTGCAAGCCTTCCAGCCCCGCCCGCCAATCCCGCCACAGCGCCAGGCCGATGCACAAGGCGCAGGCCGCCGCCAGCGCAAAAGCGACTTGCGTTAGCTGCTTGACATCCTGCATGTGTCGCAGCTCGGCGGCATTGAAGAGCGCGCAATCATCGGCATCGGCAGTCGGTAAGAAGCACAAGCCCCGCGGCAGGCGCAGTTCCGCCAGGAAGGCAACCGACTCGGCATTGAACAGGTAGTCGATGGCATAGCGCCCGTATGTCAAGCGGTCGCTGGCGCTGAAGCCATAGCTGTCGGGTGGAAAGCCGGGCCGCTGGTATTCGATGCGCAGGAACTCGTAGCTCAGCAGCAAGCGCGCTGCCGTCATCAGCAGCAGGCAGAGCAGCGCCAGCCCCAGCAGCAGCTTAACCACCAGGCGCGAGCTACTCATGCCGCCGAAACTCGTCCGCGCGGCCCGCCAGCAAAAAGTCCAGCACGATGGAATCGACCAAACGCTCGACCGGCGCGCGGTCATCGGTGAAGACGATGTCGCTTTCGCCCAGCGGCACCAGCGCTTCCGCCGCTTGCTCCAGGACGTCGTAAAGCCGCGCATCAACCGAGTCGACGCGATAGGCGAGGTTTTCGCGCAGGTTGCTTGCTTGGCTGGGCTGGGCGGTCGCCACCAGGATGGTATTGAAGGACTGCGGCACATCCAGGGCATGAACGCTGGGGAAGACTTGCAGCAATGTGTTCGTGAGTGCATCAACCAGCCGCCGGTCGGTATCGGTGCGCCCGACATTGATAGCCAGCGCGCCATCATCAGCCAGCCGCGATTTGACCTCGCCGAAGAATTCGGCAGTCGTCAGGTGCCAGGGAATATACGGCGGGCGGTAGGCGTCAATGCCAATCACGGTGAACTGGCGGCCAAGGTTGCGCAGTTCATAACGACCGTCGCCGGCGATGGCTTGCAATGACGGCATCTGCGCGCCGTTCATGTCAAAGAAGTCTGCGCCGACCTGAATAATCTCGGCATCCAGCTCAATGCCTGTCATGACGATATCGCCATACACCGCTTGGTACTGGCGCGCTGTTGTGCCAGCCGCCAAACCGATGAGCAACAAAGATTCCACCTGGTCGGCGTGGAAGGGCGGCGCATTGAAGTAGGGCGCAGCCAAAAAGTATTGCCAGGTGCCGCCGTAGAAAAGCTCGTTTTCATGCCACTGGCTGTGCACGCCTTGCCCTTCGTTGAGATACAGGTAGCGATAGCCAGCGCCGTCTTCCTGCACTTGAATGTAGTTGTATTCACTTTCGCCATCGTATAGCAGCCTTGCGTCAGCGGCTGGCGGACGCAGTGGCGATGCCAACGCCGAGCGAGCCAGCAGCGCGATAATCAGCGGCAGCAGCAGATAGCGCCATGCCGGCCGAGGCTGGAGCCGCAGCAAAGGCAGGAACGCGGCGAAGTATAAAATGCCCGAAAATAGCAGGAAAGTGCGCGCCGTGCCCAGCTGCGGGATGGTAACCAGCACCGGCAGGAAGGTGCCCAGCAAGCTGCCCAAGGTGCTGATGGCATAGACCTGCCCGGCGACTTTGCCCGCCTCCGTGACATCCCCCACAGCGAGGCGGATGACAAAGGGCGAGACCATGCCCAAGAGCGTGATTGGCAGCGCGAACAGCACCAGGATGACGAGAAAAGAGCCCAGCGCCAGCGCCGCCTCCGCGCCAAAGACAGCCTGCGCCGCCCGTGATATGATGGGACGAGCCAACAGCGGGATCAAAGCCGCCAGGAATGCCGCCCAAAGGAGTATCTGCAGCAAAAGTGGCGCATAAGGCCTGCGGTCCGCCAGCCGCCCGCCAAGAAAGTAACCAACTGTGAGATACAGCAGCATCAAGCCGATGACATTTGCCCAGACCAGATTGCTGTTGCCAAATACATTGCCCAGCAGGCGCGAAGCCGAAAGCTCAATCGCCAACGTCGTCATACCGCTGATGAAAGCGATCAGGTACAAGGTCGGCTTGCGGATAGTTTCAGGCGCGATTGACAAGGCGACTTCCGGCGGCTGGCGTAGCGCTGCGCGCAAGTATGCGGCGGCAGAAGCGAAAAATCAATGATGCTCACAATCCGCAAAGCCGTCTCATCCGACTTGTCCGCCATCGCGCAAATTACTGAAGACACATTCCAGGAGCACATACAACCGGGCGTGACGCGCCTGCAAAACAATCTGCTGCTGGTCGCGGAGCTGCAGGGCGTGGTGGTGGGATTCGCCGCCAATTTTCAGACGCGCTCGGCGTATGGCGAGGGGCGCTTTGAGCTGGATTTGCTGGCTGTCGACCCGTCCGCGCGGGGCAGGGGGGTGGGCTATTCGCTGTTGTCAGGCTGCATACAAAGGGCGTCCGTTAGTAGCGCGGATGTGCTGCGTGCCTTGGTGCGCGCCGACAACCTCGCCATGAGCCAGCTCTGCGCGCGCGGGGGGTTGCAACGTTCCGCGCAGCCCTATGTTTTGTATATTGCTCGCCCCCCTCGCCCCCCCCGACGAGTCAGGGGGAGGCAGAGCGTCCGAGCAGGGCATCTGGTGTCGGTGGACACCTTGACTTACCGCGGCATCTGGCTGGAAGGCGACTTGTCCCAGGCAGCAATCGCCCAGGCGCAGCAAATCGCTAGAGCAGAAAATCGCTCGCGCATCGGGGCGCTGGTGCCCACTGCGGATGCGCCGGTCGCCGCGCTGTTGAGCGAGAACGGCTTTGCGGCGGTCGGCACGTTCTATTGGTGGTCTTCTAGCTTGTGAAGCGCGCCAGCTTGAAGAGGCTGTCATTGTGTGGCGTGCCGCCATCCAGCGCGAGTTCGCTGAGCATCTTGCCGATAGTCGTGCTGAACTTGAAGCCGTGCCCGCTGAAGCCCGCGCCTATCACCACATGGGCGTATTCGGGATGCTTGTCGACGATGAAATGTTCATCCGGCGTCTGCGTATACAGGCAGATGCGCTGGCTCTGCACGGGCGCATCAGCGACACCGGGGATCTGCGCGCGCAGGAAGGGGCGTAGCCTATCGATATCTTCCGTCGTGGGTGCATAGTCGACTTCGTCAGGATGCGCCACAGCCGGCCCGGCATGGAATGCGACTTTGAATCCCGACCCGCCGTGCGCGGGGATGCCATAAATCGCTTCGCCATCACGGTTGCGTAGATGCGCGATATAGACCGGGCAATGCTTGGCGCTGTGCAGTCCTAAATCAGCCGGCGCGAGAAAATTGAGCTGGCAGCGCAGAACCCGCAGCGGCAGGTCGATGCCCGTTTGCGCCAACAGCGATTTCGCCCAAGAGCCAGCCGTTACGACCAGCTTGCCAGCCGAGAACTCGCCGCGGCTGGTAGATACTTCGACGCTGTCTCTGCCGATGCGAATGGACGGCACGGCGGTGTTGTCAAGCGCTTCCGCTCCATTGGCGCGCGCCAACTGGATATGCCCGCGGACGGCGCGCGACGCCCGCACGAAGCCGCTGTCTGGCTGATAAAGCGCCGTGAAGTTGTCATCAAAGCGAAATTGCGGGAATTGCTTCTGTGCCTCTTCGGGCGAAAGCAACTCATGCGCGAGTCCGCTATCCCGCACAGAGGCGATTGTCGCAGCCAGGGTCGGGTCATCCGCAGGCCCAAAGTCGATGCCGCCCGTCTTTGTTACCAGCCGCTGCCCGAGCTCATCTTCCAGCGCAAACCACAGCGGGTAGGTGTCTTTCGCCAATTCGACATAAGCAGGGTCGTCATAGGAATAACGGATAATGCGCGAAAAACCATAGGAGCTGCCGCGCTGGTGGTCAACCTCAAACTGCTCCAGCAGCAGCACGCGCTGCCCGCGCCGACTGAGGTAGTGGGCGGCTGCGCTGCCCATAGCGCCCGCGCCGATTACGATGGCGTCGAAGGATTTTCTCATATTGTTCCCTGTTTTCTGTCGCTCAAATCGGACGTTGCTCCAGCGCCAGCCCGATGTCGTCGCCTTTGGACACAATCAAAGCGGCGATATTCGCCAATTGCAGCATACCGCGCGCCTCGCTTGAATCCAGCTGCGGGTTGAAGGTCGCCGGGTCGATGAAAACACAAAAGGGGCGGATGCCGCGCCGCTGCAAGACCTGCGCTTCAGTGATCCAGCCTGGATCCAGCGAGCTCGTGATGATCATCAAGGTCGTGCCGCGCGTGAACTGCATGGCCTCCAGGGACAGCATCTCGCGCAGGCTCATTTCCGATGTGCATTTAGCGACAGCCAGCGCCGACCAGACCATCGCCAACTGCCGATCGCCGCGGTCAGGCAAGACAAAGTGCCGGTTGGGGCTGTATGCGCCGAAGCCAAGCACGCGCTCGTCATCGATGAAGTGCTTTGCCAGCGAAGCCGCGATGACCACAGCATATTCTTCTGTGGCTGGCGGGATCTGCGCTGAGGACGGTATGATGGTGCCGCCGGGGCTGGCTCGGCGGATGCTGCCGTCATCATAAGCCGATTTCGCGGAAAAGTCGCAAAACAGCCAGATATCCACCAGCGGGTCCAACTCAAATTCCTTGACCATCAATTCCCCCGTGCGCGCGGTGGATCGCCAGTGAATGCGATTCATGCTGTCGCCGGGCACATAGTCGCGGATGCTGCTGGCGTTGGTGGTGATATTGTGTGTGAGTTGCCGCTGCGCATCGCCGCCAGAAAGCAAGCCGACCGGCAGCAGCACGCGCCGAATCTCGACAACGCGCGGATAAACAATCAGCTTTTCGGTCGCGCCCAGCCGCCGCGGCGATTGGAACAAGCCAAAGGGGTCGCTGCTGACGACGGTGACAGGGCCCAGCCGGAATTCGCCGCGCACCGAACAGACCGTCTCGGCTGTCCAGCGGTATTCGCGCTTGCCAAACAGGCTGGGCGCGACATGGCTGGCGCGGTGCCCGGGCAACGTGGAATGGTCGCGGACCTCCAGCCAGAGCTTGGGCAGCCGATTCGTCCTGCGCAGGCTGAAACTTTCGCGGAAGACGCGGCTCACTTGCGAGCGACGGCTGCGCGTGCGGCGGCGCAGGGCAATGCCACGCAGCGATTGCCAGGTCCACAAGCGCGCCAGCAGCAGCAATGCCGCCACCAGCCAGGCGATGACAAATAGCAGGGCGCGCCCGGTGAAGAGCGCGATGACGATGCTGAGCGCAGCCAGCAGGTAGAGCGCTCGGCGGCGTGCGGCTGGCATGGAAAATCAGCGAACCGATGCGCCCGGCACCGGCGTCGCTCCCAGGATGTCCTGGACGATCGTGCGCGAGGTGATATTTTTGATGCGCGCCGCGGGACCCACGATGATGCGGTGCGCCAACGTTACCTCCGCCAGCGCCTTGACATCATCGGGGATGACGAAGTCGCGCCCGCTCATGGCTGCCCGCGCCTGCGCCGTGCGGAAGAGCGCCAAAGACCCGCGCGGACTGCTGCCCAGATAGACATCGCTGTGCCGCCGCGACGCCGTTATCAAATTGATGATGTACTGCTGCACTTCCTTCGCTACATAGACATCCTTGATGGCTTGCTGCACAGTCAGCAATTCTTGCAGGCTGACAACCTGCTGCAAGTTTTGCAAAGGATGCTGATATTGCTGCGAGGCGAGGACGCGCAGCTCGTCCTGCGGCTGTGGATAACCCATCTTGATGCGGATCAAGAAGCGGTCCAGCTGCGCCTCAGGCAAAGGAAAAGTGCCCTCGTATTCAATCGGGTTCTGCGTCGCCATGATAAGGAATGGGTTGCTGAGGCGGTAGGTAACGCCATCGACGGTCATCTGCCCCTCTTCCATGGCTTCCAGCAGCGCCGATTGAGTCTTGGGTGTGGCGCGATTGATCTCATCAGCCAGCACAATCTGCGCCATGATAGGCCCCGCGCGGAACTCAAACTCGCGCGATTTCGGGTTAAATATCGACACGCCCGTGATATCCGACGGCAGCATATCCGGCGTGAACTGGATGCGGCTGAAGCTGCAGCCCACCGCCTTCGCCAGCGACTTCGCCATCATCGTCTTGCCGACGCCGGGGATATCTTCCAGCAGCAGGTGCCCGCGGCACAACAAGCCCAATGCGGTGAGACGGATCTCGTTGCGCTTGCCCAAGATTACCTGGCTGACCGCGCTCACAATGCGCTCGGTTAACTCCTGAACCGAACCCGCCGTGGGCTGCGCGCGCGGACTGCGCTTCGCCGTATTTGGATTTTCGCTCATGCAGCACAATCCGCTATTCACCGAACCTGTTACAGTATAGCGAAATCTGAAAACTGTGTAGCGGCTGCGACGGGCGATTGACTTTGCCCATATCCAGCTTGAAATGCTGCGCGCAGAAACTATACTAGCTGTCATGCGCGGCGCAGATATACACATCCTCGCAGCAGCGCCTTGGGCAACCAAAAGAACAGGAATCATGCCGTGTCAGACGCCCCTGCCGAGCGCCTTGCCGAGTGCCTGAACAGCCTGCGCGCGTCGACCCCCGGCCTAGAAGCCGCGGCGGTAACCAGTGTAGAAGGCATCATCATCGCGGCATCCTTGCCCGACGACCTGGGCGGGGCGCGCATTGACGCCATGAGCGCGGCTATGCTGGCGCTGGGTGAACGGATTGCCGCCGAGCTGGGGCGGGGTGAGCTGGAGCAGGTCTTCATCAAAGGGCGGGCGGGCTATGCGCTGCTGCAGGCGCTGGATGAGAATTGCCAGTTAGTCGTCCTAGCGAGTGAGGACGCGCAGCTTGGCTTACTCTTCCTGGATATGCGCGCTGCCGGCGAAGACCTGCGCAAGCTCTTGACATGACGATTGACAGGGAAAAAAGGGAAAATAAGTGAAACCAAAATACATCTTCTGTACAGGCGGCGTCGTCAGCTCAGTCGGCAAAGGGCTGACTGTCGCCTCCATCGGGCGCATCTTGAAAGCGCGCGGCTTGAAGGTCGCCATCCAAAAGCTGGACCCTTACCTCAATGTTGATCCCGGCACGATGAGTCCCTATCAGCATGGCGAGGTCTTCGTCACTTCTGATGGCGCGGAGACCGACCTCGACCTGGGGCATTATGAACGGTTCGTGGACGAGCCAGTCAGCCGACTCTCTAATGTAACCGCCGGGCAGGTCTACCTCACCGTCATCGAGAAAGAACGCAAAGGCGATTACCTGGGTGGCACCATCCAGGTCGTGCCGCATATCACCAATGAAATCAAGCGCTGCATCAAGCTCCTGGGCAAGCGCGCCGCTGCCGATGTCGTCATCGTCGAGGTGGGCGGCACCGCCGGCGATATCGAAAGCCTGCCTTTCCTGGAGGCGCTGCGACAACTGCGTACCGAGTTCGGCCGCCGCGATACGCTCAATGTGCATGTTACTTTCTTGCCGCACATCGGCGCGACTGGCGAGCTAAAGACCAAGCCAACCCAGCACAGCGTGCGCGAACTGCGCGGCATCGGTATCCAGCCCAATGTCATCATCGCGCGCACCGACCACCCGGTCAACCAGGAAATCATCAACAAAATCGCGCTCTTCTGCGATGTGGACGAAAATGCCGTCATCCCGCTGCAGACTACCGACAGCATCTATGCCGTGCCGCTGATCATCGAAGCCAGTGGCTTGGGCGATTTCATCTGTGAGTGCTTCCAACTACAGCCCAAGACACCCGACCTGAGCGCCTGGCGCGCCATCGTGAGCCGCCGCCAGCAAAGCGCGGGCTGCCTGCGTATTGGCATCGTTGGCAAATATGTCGAGCTGCACGACGCCTATATGTCCGTCAAGGAATCGCTGGTGCATGCGGCAATCCAGCGCCGGCAAGCCCTCGATATCCACTGGATTCACTCTGGTGAGCTGGAGAAAGGCAAGTGGCTGGACAAGCTGGATTCGCTGGATGGCATCGTCGTGCCGGGTGGATTCGGCTATCGCGGCATCGAAGGCAAGATCATCGCCGCCGCCCATGCGCGCGAGCACAAAGTGCCTTATCTGGGCTTGTGCCTGGGCATGCAAGTCATGTGCATCGAATACGCGCGCAATGTGCTGGGCTTGGATGACGCCAACAGCTCCGAGTTTGATGTCAGCACGCCGCACCCGGTCATTGACCTGATGCTGGAGCAGCGTGACATCACCGATTTGGGTGGCACGATGCGCCTGGGCGAGTACCCCTGCGTCTTACAAGCCAACTCCTTGGCGGCTGCTACATATGCCAAGCCGCAGATCATGGAGCGACACCGCCACCGCTTTGAATTCAACAATGCCTACCGCGAGGCTTTCCTGCGAGGCGGCGTGGCATTCAGCGGCTTAAGCCCCGATGGCGTCTTGGTGGAGATCGCCGAATTGCAAGACCACCCTTTTATGCTGGGCTGTCAATTTCATCCTGAGTTCCTCAGCCGTCCCAATCGCCCCCACCCGCTCTTTGACGCCTTCATCGGCGCGGCGGCGGAATACCAAGCCGAGATGGGGCATCTTCGTCAACGGCTGGCTTGAGAGCGGCGCTCTATTCCACTGGCGTTACGGCGATATTGCCATAGACGCCTTCATCAAGCGGCAGACTGATGAGCAGACGGCCGCCGCCTTCGACCTTGGCGCGCGCTTCTTGCGCCTTGACCGGGACAGACAGCTCAATCTCCCGCGAAATAGGCCCAAAGCGCCGCTCTTGCAGCAGGAATCGCGCTGATGTAGGCGTCGGCTCCGGCTCGGTTTGCACATGGATCGTCAAGATGTTGGATTCCAGGCTGATATCGATGCTCTCTTTGACCAGCCCGTCTATACATTGCGTGCTGATGTAGAGATGCCCTTCCGCTTCGTACATATCCACTTGCAGCTGCTCGGGATTGCTGGTTACGGCGCGGATGCCTTTTTCTACCTGGCGCGTGATTTGCTCGCCGATCTGTTGGATATCGCGCAGCGGGTCAAAGCGCGTTTCGTTTTTCATGGTCGCTCCCTCGTCGTCTGGCTCCTTCACGGTAGTATACGCGCGCGATGAAAATGTGTTGCAAGCTGGGGGCTATGATGCGCGCCAACTTTCGTTTATGATGCGAGACCCGGCACGAAGCGCGAGGCAAGCTCAACATGCCAAAAGTAGCCTATCAAGGCATTCCTGGCGCAAATTCCGAAATCGCTGTTCACCAGCATTTTGGCGATGCCGCGCAGCCCGTCCCCTGCCAGGACTTAAACCATCTCTTTAACGCGCTGCAAAATGGCACGGTCGAATACAGCCTGCTGCCGGTAGAAAATGCGCTGGCTGGTTCGGTGGCTGGCGCTTACGAGATGCTGCTCGACCATGATGTGCGCATCCAGGCGGAGGTGATCCTGCATGTGCGCCACAACCTGCTGGCAAGCCCCGGCGCGACCATGCAAGACATCCAACAAGTGCGCAGCCACCCGCAGGCGCTGATGCAATGCAAACGTTTCCTGGAGCGCAACAATTTTGAGCCTTTCGGCTGGTACGATACGGCTGGCGCGGCGCAAGACCTGGCGAAGTCGCCCGAGCCGGGCGTCGCGGCCATTGCGTCGCGGCTGGCAGGGGAACTGTACAAGCTAGATGTGCTGGCGCAGGAAATCGAAGATGCGCCATTTAATTATACCCGCTTCTTGCTCCTGGGGCATGGCGACCCGCCACCCGGCGAATACAACAAAACATCAATCATCTTCGCCACCCGCAACCGACCGGCCGCGCTCTATGAATGCCTGGGCGAATTCGCCCAGCGCGATTTGAACCTGACCAAGATTGAATCCAGACCGCGCCGCAACCGCCCTTGGGAGCCGCTGTTTTACCTGGATTTTGAAGGGCATTGGCAAGAGCAGCGCTGCCAGGAATTGTTAATGCAGTTGCTGCAGTTGACCTCGTTTTTGAAGTTGCTGGGATCGTATCCGGCGGTGCGCTCGGGCACAGTCGGCATGTAAGGCAGGTGCGGGACGATGCAAAAACTTGATGTGGCGATACTGGGCGCGACCGGAGCAGTAGGGCAGCGATTCATCCAACTGCTGAAAGACCATCCTTGGTTCCAGGTGCGCGAAGTCGTTGGTTCATCGCGCAGCGCGGGTCGCCGCTATGCCGATGCGGCGCATTGGGTGCTGAATGGCAACCCGCCTGCCTGTGTCGGCTCGCTGGTCGTCAAGGCATTGGACGAGCCGCTACATTCGCCGCTGGTTTTCTCGGCTTTGCCAAAAGCAGCGGCAATCCAGCGCGAACTCGACTTGGCGGCGGCGGGGCATGTAGTTTGCACTAACGCCTCCGCCAATCGTATGCTGCCCGATGTGCCCCTGCTGCTGCCCGAAGTCAATGCCGAGCACACCGGCTTGATCGGACTGCAACGCCGGCAGCGCGGCTGGACAACTGGCGCATTGATCGCCAATTCCAATTGCACGGTGATGCCGGTCGTCATGGCGCTGAAGCCACTGAAAAAATACGGCATCCGCCGCCTGCACCTGGTCAGCGAGCAAGCCATCAGCGGCGCGGGCTACCCGGGCGTTTCCTCCATGGACATCATTGACAATGTCATCCCCTGGGTGCCTAGCGATGAAGACAAGATGGAAACCGAATCGCGCAAAATGCTAGGCGAGTTTATAGGAGCTGGCATCGCTGAGCTGGATATGGTAGTCAGCGCGACTTGCACGCGCGTGCCGGTGGTGGACGCGCACCTGGTCAATATCTCGGTCGAGCTGGAGCGGCAGCCGACCATTGCCGATATCATTGACGATTGGGAAACCTGGCAAGCTCCCCCGCCCGTGCCAGAGCTACCCAGCGCGCCGCGCTTCCCGCTGCAATACCTGAGGCAGATCGACCGCCCACAACCGCGCCGCGACCGCGATGCCGGCCAGGGCATGACCACCAGCATCGGAAGACTGCGCGAATGCCCCATCCTGGGCTACAAGTTCGCCTCGCTATCGCACAACACGATCCGCGGGGCGGCTGGCTGCAGCATCCTCAATGCCGAGCTGCTGGTGGCGCAGGGTTATATCGAGCCGTTTCGCCTGGCGGAGGCAGCGCTGGCTGTCTAGCGAGCCTCAGTCATACTCGCCGCTGGAATAGACATACACGGCGGGGCCGGTATAATCGCCAGCCCGGTAGTCATACTCACTTTCCGACCACTGGAAGAGCCAATGCGCATCGGTGAGCGCCAGGTTGACACAGCCATGGCTGCGCCGATAACCAAAACCATCGTGCCAATACGCGCCATGCAGCCCGATCTGGTCATCGTAATACATCGTCCAAGGCACATCTTGCAAGTAATAAAAGTCGGCTTGGTCATAAGCGCCGCTCATCAAAGTCCGGGTGAAGCGCACATAGACATGAAAGAGCCCCTCGTTGGTGGGCCAATCCTCCAGGCCCGAAGACACCAAGGTGGCGAAGACGGGCTTTTCGCCTTCGTAGGCGATCGCCACCTGTTCATACAAATCGACGCTGATCCATTTGTGCGTATCGACTTCCGCCGGGCGCGCAGCCGGCAAGATCTTCGCCACTTTGAACTGATGCACCCACTGGTCCTGCCCAATCTGATACCAATCGTAGCCATCGACCCGCACGGTGGCATAGATATAGACGCGGCTGTAGCGATACAAGAAGCGATTGTCCGCCGCTTCGGGTCCACCGGGCGTCTTTGAGCCGCGCAGATGTGTCAATGTCCAGGCGACGGTGAAAGGCAGGTTGCCATCCGGCGGCAGCAATGCGCCAGCGAATCGCGACGGACGATAGCTCTCGCCCAGGCTGTCTGCGCGCACCCATTGCTCATCGCCGATCTTCACCCACTGTCCGTGTTCTTCCTGCGCCGTTACAAAGGTATAGCCCTCGCCATAGCTTTCGGGTTGGGGACTGTCGGGCGCGCTGTAGATGGCGAGCGGGCCCGTGACAGGACGGTAATCGCGGTCGCCCAGCAGCGCATCGTCAACCGGCAGCGAGCGCACATTGGGGTAGCGGTGGGCGGCGATGGTACTGTCGGGGGCGCCACAGCCATTGGGCAGGCAAGTCGTCTGCGCGGCAGCCGCCTGGCTCGCCAACAGCAGTATTGTCACTGAGACAAGAACAATGATCACGCGCATAGACTCACCTCGGGCAAATCATTCTGCTGACATTATAGGCTTCTTGACGCAAATTATGGGAATTATATCGCAAACTAAACGATACATTGCGCCATCAACAGGATTGCGGTCGAACCCGTCTTATTATCCCTCTGGCAGCAGGCCATTCTAGCCCGCTTTATATTTCTAGCCGCATGCGGTCTCTATCCATCTCAAGACCACAGTCGCCACATTTGAATACCCTCTCTCTCAGCGGCATATCCTGCCGATGCCCGCCCTTTGAACATACCTTGCTGGTCGGCTCAAAACGGTCTATGTAGACCCCTTGCTTGCCCGGCTTGCGAGCTATCCGCTCTGTGCTACACTTGCTTCGGATGGTCGGGGACGAAAGGCGCGTACCATGAAGATGCTGGGAATTGATATCGGCGGCTCAGGCATCAAGGGCGCGATAGTCGATACGAAAAAAGGCGACTTTGTCGGCGAGCGCCTGCGCATCCCCACGCCACAGCCCTCCAGTCCCAAAGCAGTCGCCAAAGTTGTCGCGCAGCTATCCCGACATTTTGACTGGGGCGCGTCGATTGGCTGTACCTTCCCCGCGGTCGTCAAGCGCGGCATCACGCTGTCCGCCGCCAATGTAGACAATCGCTGGATTGGCACTGATGCGGCGGCGCTGCTCGGCAAACACACCGGCAATCCCGTGCTGATTCTGAATGACGCCGATGCGGCTGGAATCGCCGAGATGCGCTTTGGGGCGGGCAAAGGCGTAGAGGGCTTGGTTGTCATCTTGACGCTGGGCACCGGCATCGGCAGCTCGCTGTTTATGAATGGCGAACTCGTGCCTAATACGGAGTTTGGGCACCTCATCATCCGCGGCAAAGATGCCGAAGCGCGCGCATCCGACCGCGCCCGCGAAGAAAAAGGCTTGTCCTGGCAGCAATGGGGCAAACGGCTCTCGGAATACCTGCAATACCTGGAAGCGCTAATCACGCCTGATTTGTATATCATCGGCGGCGGCGTCAGCAAGCGCTATAGGAAATTCTTCCCGCATATCCAATGCGCGACACCGATCGTGCCCGCCAGGCTGCGCAACCGGGCTGGCATCGTCGGAGCAGCCATCGCCGCAGCCGAACTGCTCTAAGGCTATTTGTCTTCCTGCGACTGGAAGACGCCCCATTGGCGGTTGTGATAGAGCAACGGCAGCTTGTCATCCGTCCAGCCGCCTTCGACCACCTTGCCCAGGATCATCGAGTTCTCGCCGACATCAATGCGCTGCTGCAACTCGCAGGAGAGCCACGCCATCGATTCGTCGATAATGGGATCGCCCAGCGCGCTGGTTTCGCAGTCCAAGCCCTCGAAGCGGTTCTCGCGCAGGTGGTCGTAATAGCCGGCGAAACGCTTGCCCAGCTCAAGTTGCTGGTCGGACAAGATGCTGATGGCGAAGTGTTTTTCGCGCCGGATGTAAGCGGCGATATCCAGCCGATTGGCGATGTTCAGCACGATGAACGGCGGCTGCATGCTCACGCTGGCGAAGGAATTGACTGTAATTGCCTGCCAGTCCCCCCGCGAAGCCACACTGACCACCGTGATGCCCGCCGTCCAGCAAGCAAGGATATTCTTGAAACTCTGACCATCAACCTGGCTCATAGCGCCCCCTTGTTTCATGCTGTATTGTACAAGCCAGCCAGCAAAATGCCAGCCTGCCCACTATGCCCGGCGGCTTGGCTGTGGTTTAATCTCTCCCTAGAAACCTAACAGGGCCGCGTGCCGATGTCATCAGATTTGCCCGTCTTCCGCAGGGTCAAGCGCAGCTATGCTGCCAGCATCGCCAATTCGGTGCTGTCGAGCCCGCGCGGCGCGGCTTTGCTACGGCTGATTGAATACGAAGACCATCACTTCCGCGCGATCTTCGACCAAAGCTATTTTCAGTTGCAAGCGGGAAAATCCGCGCCCAGCAAGTCGCAGTGGAGCACGCTGAAGAAGAAGTTCAAGCGCCGCAACCGCTCAATCTTTGTCTTTCGCGCGCATGGCGAGCTGCCTCGCCAGCAAGTTCCCCACGCGCACCGGGGGCGAACCTGCCTCTTCGTGGATTTTGGCTTTATGCTGGATTGAGCGCGCCGCTGCCTACTTGCGAAAATCTACGAAGCGATAGCCAACGCCGCGCTCGGTGATGATGTATTGCGGGTTGGAGGGGTCGGCTTCGATCTTCTCGCGCAGGTAATTCACATACAGGCGCACATAATGCGCTTCATCGCGGTATTCATAACCCCAGACCTTCTGCAGAATCTGGTCATGCGGCACAGTCCAGCCGGCGTTGCGAACCAGGTGGTAGAGCAGGCGGTATTCGGTCGGACGCAGCTTGATAGGCTCGCCAGCCACGATGACCTCACGGCGGTTGAAATCGATGCTGAGCCGGTCATCGATGCGCAAGATGGCTTGGTCAGTGGTCGGCTTCTCGAGCCGGCGGAAGATGGCTTTGATGCGGCTGGTCAGCTCGCGGGTACCAAAGGGCTTGGTGATGTAGTCATCCGCGCCCAGCTCCAGCCCGGTTACCTTGTCGCTTTCTTCGCCTTTTGCCGTCAGCATAATGACGGGGATATCGCTGAACTCGCGCAGCATGCGCAGGGTCTCGAAGCCGTCCAGCTCGGGCATCATCACATCCAGCAGTACGAGGTCGGGCAGTTGCGTGCGGATGACCTCCAGCGCTTCCACGCCGTTGCGCGCCTCGAGGACTTGATGGCTCTCCAGCTCCAGGTTCATGCGGATAAAGCCGATCATCCGCGGTTCGTCGTCCACGACCAGGATGCGTTTGCCTTTGCGCTGCCCATCAAGTTGTCGGCTCTTCAGCATGTTTGACCTCTCTTGCTTTGCTTCAGTCTTGGCTTGGCGCGTCGGGCAGCTTCATAACGATGACGGAGATATTGTCAATGCCGCCACCTTCATTCGCCAGTTGCACAAGCCGGTCGCAGGCTTCTTGTGGCGTCCGGGCGGTTCGGGCGACTTTGCCGATGGTGTCATCATCTACCATATCCCACAAGCCATCTGTGCAGATGACGATGCGCGCGCCGGGCGGCAAAGTGCGAATCATGCGCTCGACCTTGAGCTCTTCATTCTGCCCGATGGCGCGGTAGAGTACATTCTTCTGAGGGTAATTCGCGGCTTGTTCGGGCGTCAGCTCCTGCATTTGCAGCAAGCGCTGCACCAGCGTGTGGTCGGTTGTCAGCTGCTCAATGATATCGCCTTGCACCAGGTAGGCGCGGCTATCGCCCACATGCGCCACATAAGCCAGGTTGCCAACGATCGCTACTGCCGATAATGTCGTGCCACCGCCGGGCACTTGCTGCACGACCGCCCGGTTGGCGCTCTCAGCTGCCGATACCAGCGCATCCAGGATGGTGGGGCTACTGTTGGCGTCGAAATTGCGCAGCATGGGCGTATACACCCGCTCCAGCATTTCGGCGGCAAGGGTTTGCACCGCGATGCCCGCCGCGCGCTCGCCATCCAGATGCCCGCCCATGCCATCGGCGACGACGAAAAAGCCAAAATCCGGTCTCTCGTCCACCGTGATGGAATGCCACTGCATGCCAAAACAGGCATCTTCGTTGTTGGAGCGCAGCCGGCCCACATGGCTGGCGATGCCATAAGTCAGCGGCTGCTGCTGGACGTTGCGCTTTGGCTGCAAGTTGAGCGAGGGCTCGGTGATTGGCGGCTCTGGCACGGTGCGGCGTGGCGCGGGCTGAGAAGGCGGTTTGGGGTTTTCTGGCAAGGGTTTCGGGGGTTGCGGCGCGGGCTGGGCGTCGATTTCATTTGCCGGCGCTGGCGGTGGGCTGCTTTCATCCGCGTGTTCTTCAGCAGGCGCGTCTGGTTCGGCTTCGCTATCGATCGGTCGGATTGGCTGGTCGCGGCCGGGCGTAACATGCGATGCGCGCTGCAGCCTGGGGTCGCCCTCAGCTTGCTCGCCTTGCCACCCAAACAGACGTCGAATGAACCTCATGCCAGCCCGTCCAAAATGACGAATCAAAATACCGCCACGGTTCAGCAGCTTGCATAATTATATTTTACCAATCACAATGGCGCAATCATTGCCTTTCGCGACAATCCATGCCAAGTCCGCTATCTATCTACATCCATATCCCTTTCTGCAAGGCGCTTTGCAGCTATTGCGCTTTTAACACCTATATCGACCTGGCGCATCTCATGCCCGCGTATGCGCGCGCCATCTGCGCTGAGCTGGCTTATGTCGCTGACGGCTGCCCAGCGCGACCCGTGCATAGCATCTATTTTGGCGGCGGCACGCCATCACTGCTCACTCTCGCGCAATTCGCGCAAATCCTGCGCCAGCTAGGGGCTTCATTTGCGCTGACGGACGACTGTGAAATCTCGCTGGAAGCCAATCCCGATGACTTGTCGGTCAGCTACTTGAGCGAATTGCGCGCGCTGGGATTTAACCGCATCAGCATCGGCATGCAATCCGCCAACCCGCGCCTGTTGACCCTGTTTGAACGGCAGCATGACCTCCAGGCAGTGGGCGACGCTGTTCGCAGCGCCCGCTCGGCTCGCTTCGACAATGTGAACCTGGATGTCATTTTCGGCTCGCCATACGAATCGCTGGCGGACTGGCAAGGCACAATCGGCGCGGCAGTCGACTTCGCGCCTGAGCATATTTCCATGTACGGGCTGGAGCTCAAGGGCGGGACATCGCTGCGGACGCAAGTCGACGCGGGGGTGTTGCCACAGCCGGATGAAGACCTCTTCGCCGATATGTATGAATACGCTGCGGGCTTTTTGGCGGGGCATGGCTATGGGCAATATGAAATCAGCAATTGGCGCCTGCCCGCCCGCGAATGCCGACACAACCTGCAATACTGGCGCAACCTGGACTACATCGGCATCGGTGCCGGCGCGCACGGATTCGCCAACGGAATGCGTTATTCCACCATCACCGCGCCCGCCCGCTACATCGCCGCGCTGGAAAAAGCGCCAAAGCAGCGCCGCTTCCCCTTGACGCCGGCTGTCGCCAAGCATAGCGCTGTGTCGGCTGCCGATGACCTGTATGAGACCGTGATGATGAGCCTGCGGCTAACGCGGGAAGGTATCAGCCGGGCGCATTTTCAGGCGCGGTTTGGCGCGGATATTTGCGACATATTCCCGGCACCATGCCAAAAAATGGCGGGGCTGGGGCTGCTGCATATCGAAGCGGAGCGGGTGAGATTGAGCGATGCGGGCAGGCTGCTCAGCAATGCGGTCATCCGCGAGTTTGTGGAGGCGATCCCGCCGGCAGCAATTCCGCTCCTCGCAGCGAGTTAATATCCCGCGAGGCGCTGCAAAACATGGCGATGCGCAGTTGGGCGGTTAACTCGTGGATGAGCTGGCTTACGGCGGCGGCTGATTCGCTGGCGGCGCGCAAGAAGGGGCTGGCCAAACCAGCCATATCCGCGCCCAAAGCCAGGCACTTGGCGATGTCAATGCCATCGCGCAAGCCACCGCTGGCGAATATCGGCAAATCTGGCGCGCCAGACCGGGCATAGAAAATTGCATCGGCAGTGGGGATGCCCCAATCGGCGAAGCTGCGCGCGACCCGGGCATGGAAGGCGCTGGGCGCGCGGTGGTATTCGACTTCGCTCCATGATGTGCCGCCCGCCCCCGCCACATCAATCGCCGCCACGCCAGCATCCGCCAGCGAACGGGCCGCCGAGCGCGAGAAGCCCCAGCCAACTTCTTTGGCGATGACAGGCACGGGTAATTTTTTGCAGACAGTCTCTACCTGGCGCAACAAGCCGGAGAAATCGATATCGCCTTCCGCCTGCACCGCCTCTTGCAGCGCGTTAAAATGCAAGATAAGCGCGTCCGCGCCTACCATGTCGACCGCGCGCTGGCACTGCGTAAGCCCATAACCATAATTCAATTGCACCGCGCCGATATTGGCGAAGAGCAGGATATCCGGCGCGACATCACGGATGGCATAACTGGCTTCCAACGCGGCGTCTTCGATAGCGGCTCGCTGCGACCCCAAACCCATGGCGATGCGCTGCTCTTGCGCCGCCCTGGCCAGGTTGCGGTTGATGCCGCGCGCCAGCTCGGTGCCGCCCGTCATGGACGAGATCAAGATGGGCGCGGACAAGCGCTTGCCAAAGACCGTCGTGGCGGTATCCACCTGGCGCAGGCTAAGCTCCGGCAGCGCCTGATGCACAAAACGCAAAACCTCCAAACCAGTCGTCAAGCGCGGGAATTGTACATCCTGTTCCAAGTTGATGCGGATATGATCAACCTTGCGGCTTTCCGTCGTGGGCGATTCCGTTACTTTCGACATAGGGCGGTGTTCCTGTATGCAAGGCTGTCGCGCTGGTACAGCCAGGAATGCTACCTGTTTGCGCGGCGGGCTGTCAATTATCGAGCCGCTGGCAATCAGACTGGCAGGCGCGCGGAAACACAGTATAATTGGTGGCTATGGATTGAGATATCGGATCGGAATTACGGGAGGACCCCGAACATGGCAACAATTGAAAAGCGTGTGCAAGGTATCGTGGTCGAGCTCTTGGGCGTCGAAGATGAGCGCGTCGTAGCCAGCGCCAGCTTCCGCGAAGACCTGGAAGCCGATTCGCTTGACCTCGTTGAACTAATCATGGCTTTTGAAGAAGAATTTGGCGGCGAAATCAGCGATGAAGATGCCCAGCGCATTGAGACTGTCGGCCAAGCCGTGGAGTATATCCGTTCCAATATGACCGACTAGGTTGATGCGTCAATTGCTCCACCCCTGCAGCCCTCCGAAATAGCGGGGATTTGTGGATGAATATCAAACATTGGGCGAGTCACCGCCTCGCTCCTACGCCGATTCTCAGTAAGTCCAAGTAAGTTGTTGGAATACAGCCCCCATCCCCCGGCTCCTTCCCCCCAGAACGAGGGAAGTAGAGCTTTTGCCAGCGATTCTGTAAGCATTAAAGCCCCTCCCTAATTTTTTGGGGGAGGGGTTTAGGGTGGGGGTAAAATGTGGAAAAATAGCGTGCGCAAGCCCGTCACGAACAGGCAACAATAACTGGCCAGGACTATCCAAATGCCCAGCCCTGCGCTGCCGCCGCTCGCCAAACTAGCGAAGACATCCAGCGCCAAGCTTGCGCCCGCCAGCGTCGTCAGCGCGCCAAGCAAGCTGAGCCCAGCCACGAATAAGCGCCGCCAGCGGGCATCCATCCAACACAAAGCCGCCATGCCCAGCAGCAGGCTGGACAGCGCCAAGCCGAATTGCTGTCGATAATTCAGGTTGCCGATGTCATTGACAAATTCAATCGGCGGCAGTTGCGCCACAGCCAGCGTAAAAATGACCAGCGCGGCGGCTCGCTTCTCCAGCTTGCCCCGTGCGACCAAGCCGACCAGTACGCACAGAATCAGCAACTGGGCGCGCAGCAGCAAAGGCGCGAGCAGTGGCGGATTAGTGGCTCTCTGCGCCGGGTGCAGGCTCGCCCACTCCGCGAGATCGTAGGCATTCAGAGTCATAGGCGCGTTTGGCGCGAGCAGCCAAGGCAGCAGCAAACCAGCCAGCAACGTCATCAGCAGGCTGAATTGCAAGAGCGCATGTCCGGGCGGGCGGTTTCCGCGCATGAAATCAGGAAGTGTCTTCGAGCTAGAGTACAATCAGTATAGCACGGGCGGTCATTCACCCAGCCAGCAGCGCGGCATAAATCGAGCGCAATTGCTGTGCCGAGCGCTGCCAGGTGAAGCCCGCGGCTCGCGCATAGCCCGCCTGCACGAGTCGCTCGCGCAGGGCAGGCTGTTCTTCCAGCGCGATAATCGCATCAACGAGGTCGGTTGTACTGGCTGGGTCGGTTAGCAGCGCCGCCTCGCCTGCGACTTCGGGCAAAGACGACCGGTCGCTGCTGATGACCGGGCAGCCACAGGCAAATGCTTCCAACACGGGCAAGCCAAAGCCTTCGTATAAGGACGCCATGATTAGTGTCCGCGCTCCGCTATACAGCGCCGGCAGGTCAGCATCGTCCACCAAGCCCAGCAGGTGTACAAAAGAGTGCGCGCCGAGCCGGGCAATCGTCTGGTGCATCTCGTCTTCCAGCCAGCCTTTGCCGCCGGCGATGGCATAATGCAAATCGTATCCCTGCTGGCGCACTGCCGCCACCGCCTGGATGACACGGCTGTAATTCTTGCGCGGCTGGACGGTGCCCACCGACAGCAGGTAGTCGACGCCATCCAAGCCATAGTCGCGGCGGCAAGCGCGCAGCAGGGCTGGGTCGCGTATTGGTCGAAAATGCGCGTCCACGCCGCAATACAGCACGGTGATTTTCTCGGCGGGGCAGCCATAGAGCGCGATGAGGTCGTCTTTGGTGGCTTGCGAATCGGCAAGGATGTGCCCCGCGCGCGCCACCGAAGGCGGCACAACGGCATCCAGGTAGGCTTTGAGCGGCGGGCTGGCGGCTTCGGGCACGCGCAGGAAAGACAAATCGTGCACCGTCAGCAGGGTTCGCGTGTTGGGCAGGGTCGGTGGCAGCACAAAGTCGGTGGCGTGGAACAAGTCAATGCTGCCAGTAAAAGCCTCAACAGGAAGCGGCAGGCGCGCTCGATGCCACAAACGCGCCAGCCAGCGGGAGCTTAGCCGCGTCGCTCGCCAGCGGAAGTTGGCTGCGGGCAGGCTGGGCAGGGAGTCAGGGTTTGCGCCAGCCACAAAGAGCCGATAGTTGTCTTCAGAGTCGAGGCTGGCAAGCGCCGCCGTCAACTCGCGGACATAGCGCCCGATGCCGCCACGCTGCTCGATAGCTGGGGTGTAGTCAAGCGTGATCCGCTGCACCTTAGTCGACGTCGTTATAAGTCCAATAGCGATTGGCGAGGAAGTTCCAGGCAGTTACGACAATCACGCCGACGAAGAGCGCCAGCATCGTGCCAAGTTTGTTTTGGTCGAGCAGGGCGGGGGCATAATCGGCATTCAGCATTTTGATGAACTCTGTGCTCATCTCGCCCAAGGATTGATAGGCGAAGTCGATCCACACAGTGCGCAGCGCCCAGCCAATGACGCTGACGATGAAGAATTGACTCAGCTGCCTGCGCGCCGAACGCGAACGGGAATCGGGATAAGTCCACAGGCGATTCCACACAAAATTGCTGCAAACCGCCAGCACAAAAGCCACTGAGGTCGCCAGCGCCACATTGGCATCCAGCGGCTGGTTGTTCGTGGTCACCGGCGGCAGCAAGCTATTCTGCAAGATGATGACTGTGCCGGTGTCGATGACAAAGCCCAGCAGCCCGACGAAGGCGAACTTGATGAATCGCTCCAGCTCTTTGGCTTTCTCGCCGCCAAAGCGCAGCGCGACCAGCCGGATGAGCCGGTCGGCGGGCGTGCTCACACTGTGGTGGCGGCGCGGCGCGTTTTTGGCATTGGCAGTCAAAGTTCCCGACATCCTCACTCCAGTTGCAATGCAGTCCGCAACTGACGGTGCAAGATCGTCTGCACACCCAATAATACACCGATATGCAAAAACAGGCTGTTGACAAACAGGTAATCAAAGAAACTGTGGGCAGCCAAATAGACCCAGCAGCCCAGCAAACCGATGCCCAGCGAGCGCGCGCATGGGTCAGGGTGTGTCCGCAGCGACCAGCATATCCGCAGCATGTGAGCCCAATAGGCAATGTAGGCAAACAAGCCAATTATGCCCGTCTCCGCCAGCAGATTGAGATAGGTATTGTGGGCATGACCCAGCGGCAATTGCCAATTGATGAGCCGATATTGCGCGTAGACAACGGGATAATTGCCCAGCCCGACGCCGAAGAAAGGGTGGTCGCGCGCCATGTCGATAGCCGCCTGCCAATGCGCCAGCCGCTCGATCACCGCGTAATTCTCTGCATGGGCATCGATGCCGCGCACATCATTGATGGCGACCAGGTCAACCAAAGACGAGGTCAGCCGCGCAATAAGCGCATCCGGCAAGATACCCGTCTGCCACAAGGCGAAGACAAGCGCAACCGCAATCAATGCCAGCAGCAGACCATGCGCAAAGCGCCGTGGCAGCGCAACCAACATGACGAGCGCCGCGCAGGCTGTGCCCAACCAAGCGCCACGACTCCACGATGCCAGTAAAGCCGCCGCCACCACCAGCGCCGCTCCTGCCCAAGCCAGCAACTGCGCGACTTGCACAGCTTTAAGGAAGTTTCCTGCCCGCCAATTCGCCCAAAGCCGCGCCGCCATACCCCAGGCGGACAAACAGCAGACGGGCAGGGCAATGCCCATGAAGCCGCCGAAAGGGTTGGGCTGTCCGAAGGTGCCAAAAGCGCGATAGAAACGCCCGAGGATCAGCAGATGCTCAGCGCCGCTGCCACCCAGGAAGATGTATAAACCGACCAAGCCATTGCCGACCGCCGCCACCGCCACCGCATAGACCAGCCACCGCCAGCGCCCGCCGCGCTCGAAAGCCAGCAGCCAGACCAAGCCCGCCACCACCAGCCATTTCAGCCACTCCTTGAGCCACTCGGAGAGCGACTCGCTGCTATATGCGCCGATGGCAAAGACGGCAGTTAGCAGAATAGTCGCAATAAGAGTGGGGTTATGCTCGAGGCGCAGTAGCCGTCCGCGCCGCAAAACCAGCCCGCCTAGCCACACAATGGCGAAGATCAGCAGCAGAACCTGGTCAATGCTCAGCGGCAGGCTTAAGCCGCTCTCCACCGCGACCAAAGCGCGCAGTGGCGAAAGCGTCAGCAGCGCCACCAACATGGGCGACATACGCTTAGTTGGCTGCCCTGCCGTCCGCGAGCAGCGAACGAAAATAGTCGATTGTGCGCCCCAGCCCCGCGTCCAGCGCAACCTGCGGCTGCCAGCCCAGCGCCTGCCGGGCGCGCGTGGTATCGGGTTTGCGCGTCTGCGGGTCGCCATCAATGCGCAAGCCTTCAGCATAAATCGTGCCGGCGCTGTTGCCTGCCACGCGATTGACAACCTCGGCAAAGTCACGGATGCAGATCTCGTGGGTGGTGCCGATATTGACGGGGTCGACGAGGTCGCTGTGCAAAAGCCGCACGACGCCTTCGACTAGGTCATCGATATATTGGAAGCAGCGCGTCTGCATGCCATCGCCATAGATGGTCAGTGCCTCGCCGCGCACCGCTTGCCCGATGAAGTTGGGCACGACGCGCCCGTCATCCAGCCGCATGCGCGGACCATAGGTATTAAAGATGCGCACGATGCGCGTAGCCATCCTGTGCTCGCGGTGATAAGCCATGACCAGCGCCTCGGCAAACCGTTTCGCCTCGTCATAGACGCCGCGCGGCCCCACCGGGTCGACATTGCCAGCGTAAGCTTCGCTCTGTGGATGCACCAGCGGATCGCCATAGACTTCAGATGTGGAAGCCAGCAGGAAGCGCGCGCCTTTTGCTCGCGCAAAACCCAGCGCATTATGCGTGCCCAGCGCGCCGACCTTGAGCGTCTGGATCGGGTATTTCAGGTAATCAATCGGGCTGGCGGGCGAGGCAAAATGCAGCACAGCATCAATAGCGCCCGGCACATGGATGAAATTGCTGACATCGTGATAGATAAACTCAAATTCACGATTTTCCGCCAGATGAGCGATGTTATCGGGCGAGCCAGTGATAAAGTTATCCATGGCGACGACGCGCAAGCCATCGCGTAGGAAACGGTCGCAGAGGTGCGAGCCTATGAAGCCCGCGCCGCCGGTGATGAGTAGTCGCAAGGTGAACCGCCTCCTTTCGCAACCCTGTTTTAGTCTAGCACATGCGCTTGGCCACGGGCAGGCAAAAGCGTTTCTAGCTCATGGAAGTGAGACAAAAACCTTTTACCAGCTACTCGGTGGTTAAAATTTCGGATATTCGCTTGATAAGCAAATTCGGCTAATCACTTTGCGGGTTTGCCCCGTCCGCCAGCTCGCTCAAGCTCAGCATAGCCGCCAGTTGAAACATAAAAATAAAAGCCAGGTCGACGACAAAATAGCTGTTGTCGATCAGCCCATGCGCCAGCAAGCCCGCCATGCTGCCCATCAAGCCCGCCGTCATGGCAAATAGCTGCGCATCCCGCCCCCGTGCCGCCCGCAGCGCCCGCCAGCCCAGACGCCAGAATACCGCTTGTATGGCGAATAATGCCAGCAGACCCAGCAGGCTCAAGCGTGTCCAAAAGTCCAGCGCGAAATTGTGCGGATGCGACAAATCGCTGTCGTGCACGGCATCCGGGCGCAGGTATTCGCCACCATAAAGATACAGGAATTGGTCTAAGCCGATGCCGGTCAAAGGATAATCGCGGATCATCGCAATCGCGCTCTCCCACAGGCGCAGGCGCACAAAGGTCGTGCCGCTGCCGATATCGAGCAGGCTCGCGAAACGCGCCGAAATCCGCGTCAGCAAGCCGAAGCCTGCTGCGCCCGCCAGTCCCGCCCCCAGCAAGGGCAGCCGCGCTCGTCGCTCATAACAAGCCAGACAGACCACTGCGCAGCCAGCCGGCACGCCCAGCAAAATCGCGCCCACACTCTGCGTCAGCGCCAGGGTTGGCAGCATAATCAGCAAGCTGATGCCCGCCCATAGCCGCAGCCGAGACGCCAAGGGCACCAGTAACAGCGCCAGCGCGATGGGTATCGCCCGCCCGAATAACAAGCCGATGTTGTTAGGCGACCCATAGACACTCTGCAAGCGCGTCGCCCCCGCCTCAGCAACGATGACCATATCGCCCAGGAAATATAGAAACAAGCCAATAAGCGAAACAAGTACCGCCGCAGCGAGCAAAGCCAGAAAATAGCGCATCAACATGGAGCGATCGGGGCGCGTGCCGCGCAGCAGCAGGTAAAACAGCGCTGGCTCAATCAGCAGTGTGCGCAGCTCGGTGGTCGCGCTGGCAACATTGCGCGTCCATAGCAGCGAGGCGACTCCCAGCCCGACCAAACACAAAACCAGCGCGTCCAGCCAGTGCACATGCCGCAAGCTCGCCTGTGAAAATAGTGGAAAAGCCGCAGCGCGCATTTGCAAGCGCTCCCCCAGCGCGACTAGCCCGCGCAGCAAGCCCGCCGCTGCCATGAGCAAAATCATCACTTCGACCATGGGGAAGGCGTAGTTGTGCAACTCGACCGGATACAAAAAGAATGGCGCCCAAAGCAGCGTCAAAATCAGCCCGCTCTCCAGCCGCTGGAAGACCAAGCCGAAGAGCGCCAGCCCAAGAAGCAGTGAAAGCAGCAAGCTGGGCGAGAAATACAGCAAGCCGCCGGTCAACAGCGCCAGCAGCAAGTTGACCTCATCGCGCATAAACAGCGCTGGCTTGGGCATGCCCCAAGTTAGCAGCATAGCCAGCATCATGGCTAGTGAGGTTGCGCCAGCCAGCAGTAAGTGTATGCCTGCGCTTAGTCCGCTGGTGATAGACGCAATGCGCGGCAGCCAATCCGCCCATGGCGCTCGCATCAGCGAGGTCAAGAGCGCCGCCAGCGAGAGCAGGCATGTCACAATGCCCAGCGCGATCTGCCGATTATACGGTGCAGCCAGGTTGCCGGAGCTGACGGCGTAGCCAGCGATCGCCCAGCGGTCCCAGCCTTGGTCGGCGACCGCGGTTAAGCGGTGCTCGCCCAGCGACAGCCCGCGCGCGACTGGCGCAACCGTTTGCTGTGGCTGCTGGTTGTTGCTGCGCAGGAAGATATAGGCATTGCCATCGGCATCGTGTTGGGCGGCATTGGCTGGCTCGCCATCGACCTGCGGATACAGAAAAGCCACATAGTCATCTTCGTTGACCAGCATGGCGACATCGCTGCCAAAGAAATCAAAGGACAGGTGACTGTCGCTGGTATTAAGCCAGCCTATGTCCGCGCCGCGTTCGCTGAATTGCCAGATGCCGCTGTAGCCCGCGTAGGGATTGCGCGCATGATAAAGCCCGTCTTGGGCATGGGTTTCTGCCTGGATGGCTGGCAGCGCATCCAGAAGCGGGCTTGCCGAGCCATCGGGCTGTACGAGCGCGAATCCCCATTGGGCGCTGGTGGGCGGGGCGGCTGGCTGCCAATGCTGCAAGAACATCGCGCCCAGCCAAGCCCATTCGCGGCGCGCCCGTTGGATAGCTTGCCGAGTGTAGGCGATTTGTTGTTCTTGGCTGACATCCTCCCAGATGGATTCATCGCCTTGCCAGCCGGGCGGCAGCGCATTCCAGCCGAAGTTGCTCGCCCATAGAGGTTTTTTCCCATCGCCATTCGCCAGCATGATTTCGCGCAGGGCGATCAAGCGCGAAAAATTGAGCAGGCTTTCATCGACGCGCCGGTCCAGCGGCGAATGTTCAAAGCCATACGGTTTGCCCGCGACTATATCCATCAGGTCGCGTGCGCCGTGATCGTATAGCGCCTGCAAGTAGCGGATATCGCTGATATTTTGCCCGCTAGTTTCGGTGGTGGGTGCCAGGGCGGCGGCAATGATGGTAGCGGTGGAGTCGTTGCGCAGGATGGCTTGGCGCGCAGTTTCCAGCAGGGCGATATATTCGGCAGGCCGCGGGTCGAGACTGCCCCAGGCATCATCCAGGTTCGGTTCATCCCAAACCTGATAATAATCAATCTCCCCGCTATATCGCGCCGCGAATTGGCTGACGAATTGCGCGAAGCTGTCCAGGTCGGCGGGCGGGGCAGTCGCGGTGAGCGCGCGGGTCGGATGTTGATTGCGCGCCCAAGCCGGGCTATTCATCAACACGACCACCAATTCCAGCTCGGGGAAAGCCCGCAGTTGCTCGACGAGCGCATCCCAGCCTGACCAGTCGAACTCGCCGGGCTGCGGCTCTAGCTCATCCCAGCGCGCGAATTGCCGCAGCCAGCGAAA
>VXNO01000189.1:0-1459 GCA_009840575.1 Chloroflexota bacterium
CTCCCACGCCGACCAGCACCCCAACCGCTACGCCCAGCCCCACGCCAACCAGAGTCTTCCTGCGCGGCATCGGCACGCCACAAAACCTGCGCGAGCTGCCGGGCGCGAAAGTGGCTTGGGATCCGGTTGCAGGCGCGGTATCTTACTCGCTGTATATTATCGGCAGTGGTGAGACGCATAGCGCTGGCGTACTTGCGCCGCAGACCGAACTGAGCTTGACCGTCTTGCCAGCGGGCATAACCTATCGGGTGCTGGTGAGCGCGCACGGCGATGGTCAGACTTACGAGTCGCAAGGACGCTGGAGCAGATACATTGAAGTTACGATTCCCGCAGATGCCACATCGACGCCAACTCCACAGCCTAGCCCTACTGTCGAGCCGACAAGCACAGCCACCAACGTGCCAACAGCGACGAACACCGACATTCCGACGCCAAGCCCGACAGATACAGCTACCGACACGCCGACGGCGACCAGCACCGACACGCCGTTGCCAAGCCCAACAAACACGGCTAGTGAAATGCCTATGGCAACAATTCCAGCCACATCGACAGCTACAGACTCGCCAACATCTACCCCGACTGTGGTCGAAACTGCCACGCAAACTTGGCTAAGACGATTGCCAGCGCCAGAGAATTTCCGCGTGCTTTCGGGCAACACGGTCGCTTGGGACACTGTCGCAGGCGCAAACCGTTATCGCGTGAGGCTGGATCCGCCGAATGCCGAACGGATTTTGAAGCGAGTTGATCCTCCGCAAACGCAGCACATATTCGAGAACCTCGAAGCCGGCTTGATTTATCAAGTGCGCGTTAGGGCGATGGGAGATGAAGTTACATATCAGCTGCTGGGCGATTGGAGCGAGACTCTGGAGTTGAATCCTGGAGCGACCGCCGAAGCAACCGCGACAGCAGAGGCAACAACCCAACCTGGCGACACACCAACCAGCATCGCAACTTCCGTCCCGGCAAATACCGAAACGCCGATCATTACGCCAACTGCCACAGCGATTATCGCGCCGCCTGATACACCTACCAGTTCGCCAACGGATACGCCGAATCCGACAGATACTCCCGTACCAACCGCGACAGAAACACCTGTGCCATTATGCACATTGCCAGCGCCGGGCAATCTCATCAAGCTCGCTGAGACTAGAGTGGGCTGGGACGATGTCGAAGGCGCGTATGGCTATCAATTGCAATGGCGAGTGGCGGGCGGCGAATGGCTGAGCGCTACTTTGTCTGCTGAGTTTCGAGCCTATCAGTTCGCGGAATTGCAAGTCGGCATCCCTTATCAAGTGCGCGTGCAGGCAAGAGGCGACGGCACAACCTGCGAAAGAGAAGGGGAATGGAGCGCGCCGATAGAAGTCGTCTTGCATCCGACGGCAACACCAACAAATACCCCCACCAACACGCCGACCTTCACGCCCACGAATACGCCGACAGACACGCCGACAGCGACAGC
>VXNO01000189.1:1559-4269 GCA_009840575.1 Chloroflexota bacterium
CCGACAGCGACAGCCACGAATACGCCGACGTTCACACCAACAAACACACCTACCTTCACTGCGACATATACACCAACCGCGACCCCAATACCGCCGACAAAGACGCCAAAACCGACGAAACCGCCCAAGCCGAAGCCAACGAAGACTCCCAAGCCGACAAATACACCCATACCCAGTCCAACAAATACACCCATACCAACTGCGACGAATACACCAGTGCCGAAGTTGCCAAGCGGATGTAGGTGGTATTCTGAGTATAGCGACTATGTGTGCCAAGCGACGCGTTCAGGCGATGGTACAGAGCTTCTCTCGACTAGAAGGATCGTACGCGAATATGCACTAAATGCTTTACCAAATTGTATCAGGGGCTATAGCCAAGTTGCTCTTTGGTACAATGATAGTTTTGAAGATGTCACGGAAGGCGGGTACGTTGTTAAGGTGACGTCCACCGCTTTAAGACAATGCCGTAAAATATAGTGCAGTTGGAAATCACCCTGGCAGCACTGCGGCAGCAGCAGACCAGAATCGAAGGCGCGGACGCCCTGGCGCAACTGGCTTATTGCATCTGCCAGGACCGCGAACTGGCGCAGCGGCTGGGCGAGATATTCGCTTTCATCGGCGAATATGGGCAGTTGGATGTGCGGCGCGGGCATCGGCGCGAGATAGCTCACGATTATATGCGCGGCATGTACTGGAATCGCGGCGCTGCCTCCCGAGCCATGCTGCGCGGCGGCAAAGAACCCGACCGGGTGGTTATGAATAACTGCGCCATCTTGCTCAGCGACCTGGATATCGAAACGGTGGACGAGGTCGCGCCGCTTGTCGCTGCCTTGATGCAAGCCGGCACAAAGAACCTGCTGCTGATCGGCGGCAAGTTCTCCGAGCCGGTTATCAATTTTCTACTCGCTAACAAAAAGCCCGAGCAATTCCGCGTGCTGGCGATCAAGACGCCGGGCGAAACCGCCCAGCATCAACAGGCGCACCTCACAGACATGGCGGTCATCACCGGCGCGACGCCATTCTATAAAGCGGCTGGCGATAGCTTGCGCGGCATGAAGACAGCGCGGCTGGGCAGCGCCAGGCAGGCCTGGGTCGAGCGCAATCTCTTCGGGCTCGTATCCGACCGCGACAATCAACAGGAATTGACCGAGCATCTGGCTGGCCTGCTGGAGCAACTGGAATATGCGCGCGATAAAGACAGCGAGGCTTTCTTACGGGCGCGCGTGGGCAAGATCCTGGGTGGCGTGGCGATTTTGCGCATTGGCGATGGGCTGCCAGCGCGGATGGACGCGCGCATCGCCTTGGCAAAAGAGACCGCCAAATCACTGCGGCAGGCATTGCGCGATGGTGTCGTGCCCGGTGGTGGCGCGGCGCTCTGGGCAGTCCGCGATTGCCTGCGCAATGAGCCGACTGGCAATAGCGAATCACGCGTGGCACAGCGCATCTTGCTAGCTGCATTGGAGACACCATTGCGGACGATTTGTGGCAACGCCGGCTACGATGGCGCGACTGTCGCCCAACTGGATAGCGCAGAAGCCGGCACGGGCATTGACGCCCACAGCGGACAGGCGGTTGATATGTTGGCGGTGGGTATCATGGATGTGGCATCGGTGGTCGAGGCAGCTTTGCAAAAAGCCGTCAGCAGCGCGGCATTGACGCTGACCATCGATGTCTTGCTGCATCAGTCCAGCCCGCCAGCCAGTTATACGCCTTGATAATCATGCTCTCCTGGCGACTGTGGCAGGCGCTGGCGCAGCCCGACCGCGACGACCCGCTTATCCGGCGCTTGAGCCAGGCTGACCGCCCGATAGCTCGCCAAAGCCCGCCCTGGCGCGCGCCGCTGCCCTTGTTGCTGCTGTTGATATTGCTTGGCATTGGCTCCTTCTTCTATGCGCCGCAGCTATTGATGGCGGCATTCTCATTGCCGATCGTCATGCTCACTTTGGTGGTGCTGTCACCGTTGCTGCTGCCGGTGGTCGCGCCGGTGCTGGGGCTGCTGCTGACCAGCGAGATACTGGCGGGCATCGCGCGCGAACGACAAGGGCATACCTGGTCGCTGCTGTGCGCCTTGCCGGGCGGCGCATTGCGGGCGAATTGGTCTTGCGCCATCGGCATCGCTCAGCGGGCAGCCTGGCTATTGCCGCTGCGATTATTGGCGCGTTTAATGCGCTGGCTGGTCGGGGCCTTTTGGCTGCTGATGGCGCTGCTGAGCTTGTGGCTGGCGCTCAGCAACCCGGCTGCGCTGGGCGACGAACCAGCGCGCATCCTGCTGCTGTTGTGGCTGGGGCTGGCAGTCTATTATGCGCAGTTGGCCCAGACTTTGGCGGTGGCGGTCGTCTGCGGATTGTGGGCAAGCGCTTTTGAGTGGCAGCGGCGCGATGTGGCTTTTGTCGGGCTCTGCCTGTACCTGGCGCTGTGCCTGCTGCCGTTGCTGCTGGGCTTGTGGATGATGAGCCTAGGCTGGTGGCTGTTAGCGCTGGGGATGGCGCTGCTGCTGCGCGAATGCGGCACCTGGCTGCTGTGGCAACACCTGCGCTGGCGACTGGGGGAATAGCCGCCGCTTAATCCCTACCGCTTGTGGCTGTATTTTCATGCTTGACATGGACGAACGCGCCATCTATGCTGATTGTCGCTATTGTGCCTGTAGCTCAGCGGATAGAGCACTGGTCTACGGAACCAGGTGTCGGGAGTTCGAATCTCTCCAGGCACG
>VXNO01000031.1 GCA_009840575.1 Chloroflexota bacterium
CCCCCCCCCCCCCCCCCCCCCCCCCCCCCCCCCCCCCCCCCCCCCCCCCGCGAAGGTTAGCGTCTGACCAACTTGCAGGACATAGGGTTTTGCCAAGCCATTCAACTCTGCAAGGGTGATGTAGCTGATGTTGTGCCTGGCGGCGATGCTGGACAAGGTATCGCCGGGCTGGACAACATACGTCGCTTGAGCATGGACTGCCGCGCCAACGCAAGCCAGCGCCAGGCAGCCGAGCAGCCCGATGACAGCGCGAAAAATACTGGCTGGGATTCTCACGTTCATGTAATCGGCACCATGTGGATCACCGTGACGCCCGCGCCGCCTTCTTTGGGCAGCCCCTGCGTAACCTTGCTGATTAAAGCATGGTCGCGCAGGTGCCCGCGCACCGCCTGCCGCAGCCGCCCCGTGCCTTTGCCATGGATAATGCGCCCGAATGGCAAGCCGGCTGTGTAGGCCGCGTTGACATAGCGATCGAGGACTTCCAGCGCATCATCCACGCGCTGCCCGCGGATATCCAGCTCCATGCCCGGCGACTTGACCGGTGGCAGTTGGCTCTCGGCGCTGTCATATTGCCGCGCATGACCGCGTTCCTGTGCCCGTTTTTCGCTGCGATTGCGTTTGCGCAGGTCGCTATACTTGGCGCGCACGCGCAATGCCCCGACCTGCACCTGCGCGGCTTTGTCATCCAGCTCGACGATGACGCCCTCGGTATTGAGCGTATCCATGAAGACAGTGTCGCCGACGCGCGGCAGCCAGTCCCGGTCTTCCAGCGGCTCGACCTCTTCGGCGTCATCCAGCGGCGCTTGCGTCCAGCCGGCCAGTTTGTCGGCGGCGGCTTTTAAGGCGTTCAGCGTCTCGGCGGGCATCCCGGCGGCGCGTAGTTCGGAGCGCATCTTGCGCAGCTCGCTGTTGAAATCAGCCAGGTCGTCTTCGGCGTGGCGGCGGGCAGCGCGGATGACATCGCGCCTTTCGTCTTCGATCTTGTCGAGGCGGGCTTGCAATTCGTCACGCTGCGCTTCCAGCCCGGCGCGCAGGTGGTCAATCTCTGCGTACTGCTGACGAGTCTCGGCGCGGGTGCGCTGAATCTCATCCAGCAGGTCATCGGCTTTTAAGTCTGCCGAAGCTACCATGCCGCGCGCATCGTTGATAATCTCGGCGGACAAGCCCAGGCGCTCGGCGATTGCCAAAGCATTCGAGCGCCCCGGCAAGCCCACCACCAGTCGATACGTCGGCTGCAAGGTCTCCAGGTCGAATTCCACGCTGGCATTGCGGACGCCCGGCGTATCCACAGCGTAGACCTTAAGCTCCGGGTGGTGCGTAGTGACCAGGGTAGTAACGCCGCGATTGCGAAAACAATTCAGCAACGCCATGGCCAGCGCCGAGCCTTCCGCGGGGTCAGTGCCAGCGCCGACTTCGTCCAGGATGACCAGCGAGCGCGAATCCGCCCGCGCCAGAATGTCGATGATATTGGTCATGTGCGATGAAAAGGTCGAAAGCGACTGCTCGATGCTCTGCTCATCGCCGATATCGGCATAAACGCCTTGGAAGACGGGCAGCGCCGCCGCGTCAGCTGGGATGTGCAAGCCGCATTGCGCCAGCAGCGCCATCAAGCCGATGGTCTTCAGCGCGACTGTCTTGCCGCCGGTGTTGGGTCCCGTAAGGACCAGCACCCAGCTATCCGCTTTCATGCGCAGGTCCAGCGGCACGACGCGCCCTTGCAAGAGCGGGTGCCGCGCGCCCTCCAGCCGGATGTTCGCGCCTGCCCCCAGCGCCGACATCACGGGTTGGACGCAGCTTTTATCCATGGCGAAACGGGCCTTGGCGAAGGTTAAGTCCAGGTAGCCCAACAACTGCACAGTGCGCACGATGCCTTCGCTTTCGGCGGCGATTTCTTCCGTCAGCTCAGCCAGGATGCGGCGGATTTCTTTGTCTTCGGCGACTTGCAGCTCGCGCCAGCGGTTGTTGAGTTCGACGGTTTCCAACGGCTCGATGAAGATGGTCGCGCCCGAAGCCGAAGTATCTTGCACGATGCCTTTGATTTTGCCTTTGTGCTCGGCTTTGAGCGGCACGACATAGCGCCCGTTGCGCATGGTAACGATGGCTTCTTGCAGCTTGTCGAGGTTGGCGCGGTTAGTGATGATGCGATTTAAGCGCGTTTGCAAGCGGTCGAAGGCGACTTTTAAGTCGCGGCGGATGATGGCCAGGCGGGCGCTGGCGGTGTCTTTGATCTCCGCATTGTCATCGACCGTTTTTTCAATGCGCGTCTGCAGCGCCTGGCATTCGACGATCTCATTAGCCAGTTCAGCCAGCAGAGGAAAACTGGCATTCATGCGCCCCAGGCTGCGCTTGATTGTGCTGCCGCGCCGCAGGGTGTAGCGAATATCCAGCAGGGTGCCTGGCTCGATGACGACGCCACGCAGGGCGCGCATGACCGGCTCGCGCACGTCCCTTGCGCCGCGCACGGTGATATGGTCGCGCTCGCTCAGCAGCGCTACGGCTTCGGCAGTTTCGCGCTGCCAGAGCTGCACTTCTTCAATCTCGGTGGACGGGAAGAGCTCCAGCGCGAATTCTTCGCCCGCGCCGAACGTGGTATAGGCAGCCAACTGCGCCAGGATTTTGTGCAATTCCAGGGTGATGAGGGTTTTTTCGCTGATCAATTTCGCTGCTGTCCGCAATCATGTGATGGAAGGAAATTTGTCAAGAGTGCCGTCATTGTAGGGGATGGTGGGCGCGCTGTCAATTAAGCTGTGGCTGGGTAGATGCCGAGTTCGCGCAAGTGGTCTATGGCGCGGACCAGGAACTGCGCTTCGGCATAGCGCGGGGCGGGCCCATAGTCTATATGGCTGGGGAAGTCGTCGTCTGTTGCCGCGGGTGCCGGGTGCACGACGATCTCGATTGTGCCATCCAGTTGGGCGACTCGCCGCGCAAATTCGCTTGGCGCGTGTTTCATCCAGCCTTGCACCCCCGCTAGGTAATCCGGCATAGAAAAATTGTAGCGGCTCGCGCTCCGTTGTCGGCGCAGCAGAAAGGCGCTGGGCGTCAACATGGCGCGAAAGTCGTGCCCGCGCACCCAGCGCACCCGATACACCGCCGCCAGCTCATGCACGATTTCGCGCAAGATGGGCAACGTATGAAAATGATGATGCGTGGTGATGTGCTGTGGGGCGATACCAAAATCCAGGCAGCGGCGCATTTGCAAGTCCAGCTCGCTGCGTATCCAGTGGATGGCGTCTTTATTAAAGAAAAGCCCGCGCAGGTACAAGCTAAACTTGTCGCGGAAATGGCGGTCTCCCCGCAGCAAGTGGGAGTGCGCGGGTCCAAATTGGGTGACGGGCAATCCATCGGTCAGGTTGAGGTGCAAGCCCACATCCAGTTCCTGGCAGCCGCGGAATAGCTCCAGCGCGTGCCTGTACGCCGGGAAGTTGGCCAAGACGCTGGCTGCGGTCAGGTAGCCGCGCTCGTGCAAATCGAGCGCATAGCGGTTGTTCGCTTCGGAAAGTCCACAATCGTCAGCGGTGATGATCAGTTTGGGCATGGGGCATCGCTGCTACAGCGAGCCGCAAAGGCAGCCAGCGCCGCCCGCTGTTCGGGGGTAGGGTGCACAAATGGGCGCGCATGTTTGATTCGCCGCAGCGCCTCGTCAGCCGGCAAGCCGGTCGAGACCAGGTAGGCGGCGGCCATGGTGGGCGCGCGTCCACAGCCGACCGCGCAATGCACATAGACTTTGCCGCCACGTCGGATTTCCTCTCGGATGAAGTCGCTGCCGCGGCGCAGGTCCTCCAGCGAAGGCGGCGTATTGTCGATTGTAGCCAACTGCAAGTAGCGCTCCCCGCCGATGCCACGCGCCAGATCGCACCGTTCTCCACGCATATTGAGGATGGCTGTGATGCCATAAGCGCGCATCTTGGCATAGCCGCGCCTATAATGCTGCCCGCCGACAAGCAACTGCGGCGTTACCGCGCATAGCCGCCAGATGGGCGCGCCCGTCGTCCGCCGCGCAAGCTGGTCGAGCAGGCGCAGCGCCAAAGGCAGGGGTCCCGTTCGCAGCAGGCTTCGCAAACGCACCAGAGGATGGGGCGGGGCAGGGGCAACTGTCATAGCGCCGATTATAGCACAGCCGCTCGCTGGAGCAGGGCAATTGCGTTAAATGTTTAACCACCAAGCGCGCCAAGAAAAAGGAGTACACCGATAGGGGGGATTAAAACGGGCGAGTCACCGCCTCGCTAAATCTCTGCGCCTCTGTAGCAAAACTATTTTGG
>VXNO01000007.1 GCA_009840575.1 Chloroflexota bacterium
TCCGCCTGCCGATGACACGTCTGGATAATGGCGCTTGCCCCCACCCCAAGCCCCTCCCCCAATATGAGGGAGGGGTTTACATTCTAGACACCAGTGGCCGGGGATGGGGGAAAGGTGTTTTATCAACGATTATTGTCGCTCCCGTTAGCCCCGGCATCCTGTGCCTCTTGCTGGCGGCTCTGCTGTTTTTGAGCGCGCCCGTGCAGGCTATCCGCATCCAAGCGCCGGTCACGGTCCAGACAGTCGCCTTGAATTCGCGCGGGGATTGCAGCGACGCATTTATCAGTCATCAGTTGAACCACATCACAACGCCGGTGGAGTTGCCCATCGGCTTTTATGATAGCAATGGCGCGGGGCTGGCGGTGAACGACCTCGACCAAGACGGCTGGCTGGATATCGTGCTGGCTAACTTGGGCGGCGACAACGCCATTTTGTGGAACGAGGGCGGGCGGCGGTTTCGGCGCGAAGACCTGCCCTCGCGAGCGCCTTCTCGCGCTGCCGCCATTGTCGATGTCGATGGCGATGGCTGGCTGGATATTGTCTTCACGCAGCAAGCCGCCGCGCCCCTCTACTGGCGCAACCTGGGCGGACACTTCGAAACCCAACTGTTGCGCGGCGTCAGTTATATCGCTTATGCCATGAATTGGCTGGATGCCGACCGCGATGGCGACCTTGACCTCATCACCGGTAGCTATGATGTCGAAAACGAGCTACTGCTGGGGCAGGCTGCGCCGCTGGCTGGGGTGGTCTATTATGAGAATCTGGGCGAGCGTTTCCGTGCCGCGCGCATCGGCGAACGTTCTAACACGCTAGCGATTCACAGCCGCAAAAATAGCGCCGGCGAAAGCGAAATCATCATCGGCAACGATTTCGCCGTGCCCGACCGCCACTATGTCTATCGAGATGGCTGGCAAGAGAGCGCCCCGCCCGCTTTCATGCCGCACAGCACCATGAGCTACACTGCCGCCGACCTGGACAACGATGGCGCGCGCGAGCTTTTTGCTGTCGATATGAAGCCCTATGCGGATGACGAGACGACCGCCGCGCAATGGCAGCCAATCATGGAAATGATGATGGCTATGCCCCAGCCAGAAGATGACCCGCAAATCATGGAAAATGTGCTGTATGCGGGCAATAGCGCCGATAATCTTGCCCGTGATTATGGCTTGGATGGCACAGGCTGGAGCTGGTCAGCCAAATTTGGCGACCTCGATAACGATGGCTTCCAAGACCTCTATGCCGTCAACGGCATGATCTCGCTGGAGATGTTTTCTCACCTGCCCGAAAACGAGCTGGTGGAAGCGAACCAGGTCTATCGCAATCTCGCTGGCGGCGGCTTCCAGGCTGAGCCGGGCTGGGCGCTTAATGACCGAGCCAGCGGACGCGGCATGTCGCTGGCTGACCTGGACAATGACGGCGACCTGGATGTCATCGTTAATAACTTGCTCGCGCCGGCCAAGGTCTTCGAAAATCGCCTCTGCGCTGGCGACAGCCTGGCGGTTGATTTGCGCTGGCTCGGCGTGGCGAACAGCCATGGCTTGGGCGCGACCCTGGTTTTGCAGACAGACCAAGGCAATTTCCGGCGCGACTTGCAGGCGGTCAGCGGCTATTTATCCGGCGATAGCAGCCGGGCGCATTTTGGCTTCCCCGCCGGCAGTCAGCCCCAGCGCCTCACCATCACCTGGTCGGATGGCGCGGTATCGCTCGTCGACGCTCCGCAGCCCAATACATTGCTCACAATCCTGCGGGAATAGGCGATTTCACGCGCTATGACAACCGCTTCGAAGCCTCTGTGGTGAATTAATTTTGAGGCGATTGCCCGGGCAGATGGGGGGATTGGGCTGGAATATCCGCCATGGGCTTGTACACTCATCCCAAAAGCGACCAGAAATGACATAGGCTATGCAGGAGATATTAAAGGCGCTGGGCATCCAGACAATCAACCCCGGCGCATGCACAGGGGCAGATGGCTGGACGGGCGGCGGCGAGCCACTGCTTTCGCTGAACCCCGCCAGCAACGCGCCCATCGCGACAGTTGCCCAGGCGACCAGCGCTGATTATGAGCGAGTGATTGCCGAAGCAGTGGCGGCTTTTCACAACTGGCGCATGATCCCCGCGCCCAAACGGGGTGAGGTCATCCGCGAGCTGGGGGATGAATTGCGGCAGCACAAAACCGCGCTGGGCGAGCTAGTCACGCTGGAGAATGGCAAAATCCGCAGCGAAGGCTTGGGCGAAGTCCAGGAGATGATCGACATCTGCGATTTCGCTGTGGGTTTATCGCGCCAGCTTTATGGCTTGTCCATGCACAGCGAGCGAGCGAGCCACCGCATGTTGGAGCAGTGGCATCCGCTGGGCGCGGTCGGCATCATCACCGCCTTCAATTTCCCGCTGGCGGTCTGGTCTTGGAATGCGGCCATCGCGGCGGTCTGCGGCGATACCATGATCTGGAAGCCCTCGCCGACCACGCCACTGACAGCCATTGCCGTCCAGCATATTTGCAACCGCGTAATGGCGCGGCATGGTTGCGCCGGCGTCTTCAATCTGCTCATCGGCGGGAATGAGGGCATCGGCGAACGGCTGGTTGATGACGCGCGCCTGCCTTTAATCAGCTTCACGGGCTCGACCGCAGTGGGCAGGCAGGTGGCTGGGCGCGTGGCCGGGCGGCTGGGCCGCAGCATATTGGAGCTAGGCGGCAACAACGCCATCATCGTGTGCGACGATGCTGACCTGGACTTGGCGACGCGCGCGATTGTCTTCGGCGCGGTGGGCACAGCCGGGCAGCGCTGCACCAGTACCCGCCGCTTGATCCTGCAGCGGGGCATCGCCGACCAGCTCTGCGAGCGGCTTGTGGCGGCATATCGGTCAGTGCGCGTGGGTGACCCTATGCAGCCCGCCGTGCTGATGGGCCCGCTCATCAATCAAGGCGCTGTCGATGTCATGCTGGACGCGGTGGCGCTGGCGCAGTCACAAGGCGGACAGGTTTTATACGGCGGCGAAAGACTACCCGAGCTGGGCGAAAATTTCGTGCAGCCGACCATCATCCGCATGCCACAGCAGACTCCGCTGGTCTGCCACGAGACTTTCGCGCCGATCTTGTATGTGATGACAGTCGGCACGCTGGACGAAGCCATCGCCATGCACAATGCCGTGCCACAGGGTCTCTCCAGCGCTATCTTCACCCGCGACCTGACGGCTTCGGAGCGGTTCTTGTCAGCGGCTGGCTCGGATTGCGGCATCGCCAATGTCAACATCGGTACCAGCGGCGCGGAGATCGGCGGCGCGTTTGGTGGCGAGAAAGATACCGGCGGCGGACGCGAATCCGGCTCGGATGCCTGGAAAGGCTACATGCGCCGGCAGACCAACACCATCAATTATTCGCGCGAGTTGCCGCTGGCGCAGGGGGTAGAGTTTCCTGTATAGGCTCAGCGACGGCTGCCAGCCCCGAAGAAGGCGCGCAGAACGAGTTGCGCCAGGCGCAAGCACAGCAGCAATGCGGCGACGGTGGCGAGTTGTCGAGCCGGCTGGCTGAACAGCGGCACAGGCGGCAGTTCCAGCGCGTCATCGCTGGGCTCAATGCGCACGACGGTGAACTCCGCGGCGACTTCTGTCAGGGTATTCAGGTCGGCGGCATTGGCTGAGCTCATGCGCGCGAAGAGCGATTCGTAAACAAAGGAATTGCGGCTGAAGGCATAGAGGGCGCGCAAGGCTTCGGGGGGGTCAGCCACGCGAACGGCGCGCGCGGCATAGATGCTTGCGCCCTGCTGGATGGTCACGCCCGGCGCTGCCTCGATGTCCTGGTACCAGTCGGTCGCTTCACCCAAGCCACAGACCAGGTAGAGCTTGCTGCCATGCCGTCGGTATTCCAGCGCGGTATAACGCGGCGCGCCTGTTTGACATTTGCGGGTCGTCAGCGCCAGCAGCGGCAGCCAGTCCAGCGCGGGACCCCAGCCGAGTTGATAGAGCAGCAGCGGCGCGCGAGAGAGGGTTTGTACAAATTCGCGGGTCGGGTTGGCGTCGTCCATGATGCGCAGTCTAACAGATTTTTGTGGAAAATGCCTGGCAAGGTTTTCGCCATAGAGGCATGGAAGCAGTTCCAAGATAACAAAGAACACGAAGGGCGCAAATACCCATTGCTAAGGGAGTTGTTGCAGGGGCTTGCCTTGGCAAGTCCTCTCCGCGCCCTCTGTAAGCGCAAGTAAGTCTTGCGACTACAGCCCCCATCCCCCGGCCCCTTGCCCCCAGAACG
>VXNO01000165.1 GCA_009840575.1 Chloroflexota bacterium
CTTAGGGGGTTGAAACGGGCGAGTCACCGCCTCGCCCCTACACCAGACCTCTGTGCCCTCTGTGGTCAAAGGATTCAGCCGCCCGTGCTACAATACGCGAAATCAGCCGAGACAGCCTATGCCAGACCAGCCAGAACAGATCGCAGGCAGCATCGAGCGCGTTACCTTCTATAGCGAAGACAGCGGCTACTCTGTGCTGAAGGTGAAACCAGAGCGGCGCTATCCACAGGCGCAGGCGCGTGATGGCACCATCGCTGTCGTCGGCACCATGCCCCAACTGGGCGAAGGCGAACATGCCGAGTTCATTGGCGCTTGGGTAACCCACCCGCAATACGGTTTGCAATTCCAGGCGCAGCAAGCCATCCCCCTACCGCCGCAGACCGCCAAAGGCATCGTCAATTACCTCAGCAGTGGCATCATCAAAGGCATCGGTCCCGCCACTGCCCAGAAAATTGTGAACCACTTCGGCGAGCGCACCATCGAAATCCTCGACGAAGAGCCGCAGCGCCTCCACGAAGTGCGTGGACTGAAGCCGCAACTGGCAAAAAAGCTCATGGACATTTGGGCGGACAACCGCGCCCTGCGCAATGTCATGATTTACCTGCAAGGGCTGGGCATCAGCGCGAAGATCGCCAAGCGCATCTACGAACGGTATGGCGCGACCACGCAGTTCGTCATCGACCAGAACCCCTATCAATTGGCGGACGATGTCTTCCTGATTGGCTTCCGCAAAGCTGACCAGATCGCCCGCAACATGGGCTTGACGCGCGATGACCAGCATCGGTTGCGCGCGGGCTTGCTGTATGCGCTGAATGAATTGGCGAAAGAAGGGCACACCTACGCCCCGCGTGAGCTGCTGCTGAAAAAAGCCGCCGAGCTGCTGGATATCACCGATGACAGCGCGCTGGAGCAGGCGCTGCAAGAGCAAATCAGCCACAATGCCCTGCGCCAGGACACACTGCCAGCCGACCGCGACTGCCCGGCTAGCGAAGCCGTCTACCTGCCGCGCTTCTACCGGGCGGAAAGCGAATCAGCGCTGCTGCTGCAAGCCCTCGCCGCTTGCGAAAGCCGCATCATCACCGACCACCGTAATACCGACTGGAGCGCCTACCTGGGTGAGCTAAGCGAGAGTAACGCTGCGCCGCTTTCCCCGCAGCAGCAGAGTGCCGTCCGCGCCGCCTTGACCAGCAAACTGAGCATCCTGACCGGTGGGCCCGGCACCGGCAAAACCACCACCCTGCAAATGCTCATCAGCGCGCTGGAAGCGGGGGGCTACAAATACAGCCTGGCTTCACCGACTGGCCGCGCCGCCAAACGACTAGGCGAAACCACCGGCAAAGAAGCCAGCACCATCCACCGCCTGCTCAGCTTCTCGCCCGAAGATGGTGGCTTTGAGCACGATGAAGACAACCCCCTGCCCGCCGAGATGGTCGTCATCGATGAAGCCTCCATGCTCGATCTACGCTTGTTCTACAGCCTGTTGCGCGCCTTGAAGCCGGCGGCGCATCTGCTGCTGGTGGGCGATATCGACCAACTGCCATCGGTGGGCGCGGGCAATGTGCTGCGCGACGTCATCGACAGCGGCATCGCCAAGGTAACGCGCCTCAAGCAAATCTTCCGCCAGGACGACAGCAGCCACATCGTCAGCAACGCCCACCGCATCAACCAGGGGTTCCAGCCCTACACCGACAACCACAGCAAAGATTTCTTCTTCTTCAATATCGAAAAGCCCGAATCGGTGGCCGAGCAGATCGTCCTGCTGGTGCGCGACAAGCTGCCAGCCCGCGAGCAACTGGACGCCGTGCGTGATATCCAGGTCATCGCGCCCATGTATCGAGGCGCGGCCGGCGTGCACAACCTCAACAGCCGCCTGCAAGCCGAGCTGAATGGCGATTTTCGCAGCGCCGAGCTCAAGCTGGGCAGCCGCGTCTTCCGCGTCGGCGACAAGGTGATGCAAACCCGCAACAATTATGATAAGGATGTCTTCAACGGCGATATCGGCTTCATCCACAGCATCGACCCGCAAGACAAGAGCTTGCAGATTGTTATGGATAGCCGGCTGGTCAACTACGAAGCGATTGACCTGGACAACTTGATGCACGCTTATTGCATCAGCACGCACCGCTCGCAAGGTTCTGAATACCCGGCCGTGGTCATGCCTGTTTTGACGCAGCACTGGATGATGCTGCAGCGCAACTTGATCTATACCGCCATCACCCGCGCCAAGCGACTGGTCGTGCTGGTGGGGACTCGCTATGCGCTGAAGATCGCCGTCGCCAACGATAAAGTGGCGCAACGGCATACCGGCTTGGCGCAGCGACTGCGGGAATTGTGCAGCCTCAACTCAAAGCGAGTCAATGACAAAGCCAGGCAAGATGCGTTGCTGGCTGCGGCAGCGCTAGGGCCAAGCGAGCTGAGGCGCTAACCCCTGCTCATAGGCGACTAACGGACAAGCGTCATCCGCACGCCTTCCGTCTGCTCGGGCGCGAAAGTCTTCTTCACGCCGGTCGTCTTAAAGCGCACGGCAAAAGGCGCGGGCGCATTGCTCGCCAGGTGTTCCGCCAGCGCGCCGCCTTTTTTATCCGGCAGCAAGTATTCAAGCGCGTGCCCGCCGACCGACAGCCGCGTGCCGCTCGCGCGCAGCTTTTTGCGCCGCACATACTGCCCGGCAATGCCGCCCATCAATGCCGCCATAATCGGCACGGGGCGCAGGTCCGTCCCCGCCACGGTCAGGCAATCAATCCCGGTGACTCTGTTAGCATGTTCGCGCTCGGCGGGCAGCCGTTCTTCGCGCGGCGTGATGTCTTCAATGATGAAGGGAATGCGCCCCTGGAACTCGCCCGCGACCTTGTTGTTGATCCACCGGACTTCATAGCCATCGGGACGAGCGCGCCCGCCTTCGTACAGGTCGCCGCTGGCCACGCCGGCGTCCAGTAAAGCCTGCTGGTCGGCGCGGATGTCATCGGTAGCCATGCAGAAGTCAACTAAACCGCCGCCGCGCTCTTGCAGCAAATCCCACCAGGGATGCTCTGTCGCCTCTTCATAGAAGCCCAGCAGCTCAATATAACTACCATCGACGAAGCCAATCAGCGCATTATAAGAGCCATACGGATGCCGCCCGCCCTCGGTGACGGTGAAGCCCAAGCCGCGATACGTCTCGATAGCGCGCCCCAGCGAATGCGCCGCGATGACGATATGGTCGATGCCGGTGATCATAATCCCACTCCTTTGGGTTCAGGCTCCCTCAAACATAGCCGCCAGCCACCTTTGTGACCAGGATGGGCTCTTCGCCATTGATGATGACCGTGTGTTCATACTGCGCCGACAAGCCGCCATCCACGCTGCGTAGCGTCCAGCCATCCGTGGCGGTGTTGATGCGCCCCTTGCCAGTGCAGAGAAATGGCTCCAGTGTCAGCGCCATGCCATCGCGCAGCACAGCCCGGTTGCGCCGGTGATAATGATTGGGGATGGTCGGCTCTTCATGGATGTGCCGCCCCACGCCGTGCCCGCCCAGCTCGCGGAAAGTTCGGTAGCCTCGTCGCCGGGCATAGGTTTCGACTGCCCTCCCGATCGCGTTGACACGAACCCCCGGACGCGCCATCTGAATCGCCAAACCCAGCGCGCGCCGTGCTGCATCACACAGCCTGACCAGCCGCTTTTGCAGGGGCGGCACGATGATTGTCGCGCCCGTATCCCCCCAATAGCCGTCCAACACCGCCGATACATCGACATTCAGCAAGTCGCCCGCGCGGATGAAGCGGTCCTTGCGTGGCACGCCATGCGCCGCTTCGTCATTCAAACTGATGCAGGTATAAGCAGGGAAGTCATAGGCTTGCAGCGGAGCCGAGAGCGCGCCCATCTCAAACAGACAGTCGCGACCGATGTCGTCCAGGTCGCGGGTAGACATGCCCGCCTCGGCGCTGTCCAACATGCGCTTGAGCGTCAACCCACAGACTTGTCCGACCTGCCACATGCCACGCAGGTCTCGCTCGCTTTCGATTTGCACGTTGCGAGAATAGTGAAAAAACCGCGCAAATTCAACAGCAGAGCCAGGAGGGAGTGGCTAGTTACGTGGATATGGCAACCAAGCCCCTCATCCCGGACCCTTGTCCCCAGAACGAGGGAAGGGGAGTCTTTCCTGCGGTTCAGAGCGTTTTGAAGCCCCCTCTCTCATTTTGCGCCGCGTAGACTGATCTTGCCCGCATTTCGTTGACAGGCAACTTGTCCAATACAATGGGCTGTGA
>VXNO01000077.1 GCA_009840575.1 Chloroflexota bacterium
TCATTTTGATTGTCTCTTTGTTTTGTTGCGTGGTGGCGACTTTCTCCCGGCTTTTTTTTTATAAAAAGCCCTTATTACATTTTGGGGGCGCGTAGACACTGACCCGGCGGGGAGGGGTTTGGGGTGGGGGCAACATAGTCATCATCAGCTGACAATCACGCCATTGATGCGCTGCTCGGCGCTGTGGATATTCTCGATGAATAGCTGCGTCTCATCGATGATCTGGTGCGCATAATCTTCATCCAGGCGTGCCGGCACCTCGGCATGGCGCTTGAAGAGGTAGCGCGCGAACTTGCCTTTGGCGAAGCGGTCATAGACCAGCTCGGTATCATAGAAGCGCTGGCGGAATTCATTAACGATGCGGTCGCTGTCGTCGCCGACATCCAGGTATTTGGTGCGCACCAGCGCTCGCGCTGCCAGCAGCATCGCGCGGTAGGCTCGCTCATCCGCGCGCCGAAAGTCGCCATCATCCAGCGCCAGCAGCGCCTCAAAATGCGTCGACTCGGCTTTGGATATCTCCATTGAAAAGAGCGAAACCACTTCGCCAGCGCATTCGCCGATGCCGATATCCTCAATCGTATACACCCGCGAATCGCCCCAGTCACTGAAGAAAGCCGGGTTTTCTTCGAAGGTCGGCAACTGCATAAAGGGCTTCAGCATGGCTTTGATTTCCCTGCGCCCCAACTGCTTCACCCAGCTTTGGAAGGGCTGGTCTTCGGCGCGCTCGGCGACGTAACGCTCGGTCAGCGCCGCCAGCGCCTCGGGCACCGCCTTGGCGGGGACAGCCCCGACCGCCAAGCCATAGCTGCCGGCGTTCTGCTGCCACTGCCCGCCTAGCACGACCTGGAAATGCGGCAGTTTGTGGTTGCCGCTGCGCCGACTGTTGCCGAAGAAACCAATATCCGCCACATGGTGCTGCCCACAGGAATTGAAGCAGCCGCTGACTTTGATTTTCAGCTCGCGCACGGCATCGGGCAACAAGTTGATGCGCTCGATCAAGCGCGTCCGCAGCTCAGCCGTTAAGCCACGCGAAGAAGCAATGCCCAGCTTGCAAGTATCGGTACCCGGGCAGGTGGTGATATCGACGATCGTGCCGGCATGGGCATCACCCAAGCCGATTTCGCGCAGCTCACGGCAGAGCGCCGGCAGGTCGGCATCCGCCACCCAGCGGAAAACGATATTCTGCTCGACTGTGAGACGGATATTGTCGCCGACATATTTGCGCGCGGTATCCGCCAGCGCAAAAGCCTGCCGCGCGGTGAAATCACCCAGCGGCGTATGTAGGGTGACGACGCTGTAGCCGGGCTGCGCCTGGCGGTAGACATTGCTGCGATACCAGTCGGCGAAGCCATCGGGCAGCGGCGCGCCATTGAGCAGCAAGCCGGCTTTGGCTGGCGTATAAACAAAGTCGTTCACATCGTCCAGGTAGGCGGTGTGGCGTGGATCATGCGGCAAGGTCTCCAGCTCAGCCTCGACCAGGCGACGGAATTCGTCAATGCCCAGCTTGGCGACCAGGAACTTGAGGCGGGCGCGGTTGCGGTTTTTCTTTTCGCCCAGGCGGGCAAAGACGCGCGCGATCGCCTGTGTCAAGGGCAGCAGCTCTTCGGGCTTGACGAACTCCGCCAGCGGCTTGGCTTGATGCGGGACTGTGCCCAAGCCGCCGCCGACATAGACTGTGAAGCCGCGCTGCAGCTCGCCATTGACTTCGCGGCTTTGCGCCAGCAAGCCCAGGTCGTGCATTTTGACCAGCCCGCAGGCATGCCCCGCGCAGCCAGAAAATGCCACTTTGAACTTGCGCCCGAAATCTTGCACATCGTCATGCGCCAACAAGAATTGCGTCATGGCATCGGCATAGGGGCTGACATCAAATGCTTCGTCGTGGCAGACGCCTGCCAGCGAGCACGCGGTGATATTGCGCACGCTGTTGCCGCAAGCCTCTTGGGTGGTGATGCCCACCGCCGCCAGCCGCCGCATCAAATCGGGCGTATCGTCGATATGCACATAATGCAACTGAATATCCTGGCGCGTGGTGATATGCAGGATGCCATCGGCGTATTCATCCGCCAGCTCCGCTAGTACTTCCAACTGCCGCGCGCTCAAACCGCCATAAGGGATTTTGATGCGCTGCATGCCCGGCGCGTCCCACAAGGTATCGGGTCCCTTGACGATAGTCCCCGACGGATAGTCAAGCGCCTGGGTGCGCAGTCCATCGTGCCGTTGTCCATTGTCATAGCGCTGCCCATAGACGCCTTTGCGCAGGCGCGCCTCAGCAAAAACTTTCTCATCCATTTTGCCACCCTGGCGCAATGCCATCTGCGCTTCATAGGTGTCGATGAGCTTGGTCATTTCGGGCGGAATCTCATCTTTGAGCACTTCTTTCCAACTGGTCATTTTGCGTAATTCCTTTCCATAATTTGCATAGCGTTGGGCGATAGCCAATCGTTCATTCAAGCGATGTCTGCCAGTTGCGGCAGCAGGTCGACCCAGGCGATGCCCTCATCGCGCAGGCGCACTACCTCGCCAAGCACAGTGATGGCGGGCGGGCGGATGGCGTTTTCGCGGGCGGCAGCGGCGATGTTCTCCAACCTGCCAGTGATTGTGCGCTGGCGGGCTGTCGCGCCCCATTCGATAACAGCGGCTGGCGTATCGCTGGGCATGCCAGCCAATAGCAGCTTGGCGGTGATATTGGGCAGTTGCTTCACACCCATGAGGATCACGATCGTGCCGCCCAGCCGCGCCAATGCCGCATAATTGACGCTTCCGGCAATTTCGTGCCCGCTGAGCACGGTGAAGGCGCTGCTGATGTGGCGCTGAGTCAGAGGGATGCCGGCATAGGCGGGCACGGCAAAGGCGCTGGACACGCCGGGCACCACTTCAAAAGGGATGCCGCAGCGATGACATTCAAGCGCTTCTTCGCCACCGCGCCCAAAGACAAAAGGGTCGCCGCCTTTCAGCCGCAGCACATCCCGCCCAGCCAGCGCGCGGTCGATGATGAGAGCATTGATGGCGGCTTGCGAGAGGCGGTGGCGGCTCGGCGCTTTGCCAGCGTTGATCAGTTCGGCTTTTGGATGCGTTTCGTCCAGCAACTGGCGCGGAATCAGCCGGTCATAGATGACCACATCCGCACTCCGCAAGAGCCGCAGCCCCTTGCGCGTAATCAAGTCGGGGTCGCCAGGACCGGCCCCCACCAGGAAGACTCTGCCAATTGTCATGCGCTCTCCTTTTCTTCGTTTTTGCGGGCATTGCTCAGCCACCAGTTGCAAGCCGCCCGACAAGGCATCTCGCGGTCCACGCCATGCCAGCTCGGCTGCCGCAGGCAAGCGCCACAGATTTCGTCGATTGCGCGTTGAATCACCGCCTGGGGCAGCCGCTCGATGGCTTTGAACATGCCGACTTGCCGCGCGCCAATTTCCGCCAGCGATTCGGTTGTTAGCGCGCCACGCCGCTGCGCCGACCAGTCGGACACCAAGCCGGGATAGACCGTCTCCAGCACAGCATGGGCATCAGCGGTCTGCGCCAGCGCCACATGCCAGCCGCCGGGCAAATCCAGGCGCGTCGGCAAGGGGTGAAAAGTCCCTGCGCGCAAGCGGGTTCGCAAAGCCGCTGGCGAGGAGAATGCCTGGCTGTCGCCGTTTTGGCTGTGCCAGACGCGCTCGCGGGTGAGGCGCAGCGGACCAAAGCGCAGCCGCTCGCCCTGCTCCAGCGCCGCCAACAAATCGCCCTGCCCCACCCTAGGGAAGCCATCCCATGCGCCACGACCTGTTCGCGCCTCGAAAGGCAGCCCGCTCGTCCGCGCCAGCGCCAGGATGACCTCGCAGATTGATGCGTCTGTGCCGACTGGCTCTGTGAAATGTACATATCGGTCTTGCACGCGCTCTCCGCCCGTATCGCCAGAGATGCCCAGCGCGTTCGGCAGATCCTGCCCGACATGGCTGCCTTCGGCGAAGAAATAAGGCAAGGCGATGATGTGCCTGGAGCGCGTGCGCCGGTAGATGCTGGGGATATCCGGCTGGTCATCCAGGTAGGCGTCTACAACCTCGGCAAAGCAGCCCTTGGCGGCGATGCGCTGTGCCTGGTGGCGGGTGGCATCGCGGCTGCGGGGGTTGCGGCGCGTGCCATGCCCGATGATAGCGGCGGCTGTCTGCGCAGGTGGCAGGTTACGCGCGCCTACCATGTCGCTCAAACGCTGATCGACGATGCCATCCAGCAGCGGATGCTGACCGACGGGCGCTGTGTAGTGGACGAGTTTGTCGCCGATGCGCGTTACTGCGCCGCTCAAGCCGATTTCAGCCGGGATGACCTGGCGCGTGAAATAGCCATTGGCGGTGAAGAGTGGCACAATGGACACCTGGCGGGCTTCTAGCGTAGCCAAGACTTGCGAGAAAGCCGGCGGCTCCTTCCAAAAGCAGGCGCTGATCTCATCCGCCACGCCCATGCGCCGCAAGCGATCGACATATCCCCAGACGGTGCCGGCTGTGTTGGCGCTGATGTGCGAGCCATGGCCCGCCAGCACGAGGGCGGTTGCGCTCATTCGGCTTTTGCCCCCTCGACGATGCGCTCAAAAACTTGGCGCGCTTGCTCTGCTCGCCCTTGCCGCAGCAAAGCCAGCACATTGGATGCCAGGATGCGCCGATAGAGTTCTTGCCGTTGTGGCTGGCTGTTGCCGACCTCGCCATCTGCGCGCAAGTCGCCCAGCCAGTCAGCCAGCGTCGCCCAGTCTTCCGCGCGCTCATCCGCCAGCCGCGCTTTGAGCATTTTTATGAGCGCTGGAGATTTGCCATGGCTGCTGAGCGCGATGGTCAATGGCGGCTGGTCAATCTGCGCCATGTTGCTGAAGTCGCTGCGCTGGCTGCTGCCATCGGAGACATTGCATAGCGCGCGGATGCGCTGGGCATCTTGCGCCACCATCTGGTTCACGCGCGGGTCGTCGGTCGCGGCGATGACTAACACCGGCATATCGCTATGAAAACTATCGCGCTGGTAGCTTTCGCGCCGCCACAGGACTTCGCCCGCCCCCGCCATCTCGATTAAGTCGTCAGTGGCTTGGGGGCTGATGAGCAAGATGCGCGCGCCGGCTTTGCGCAGTTGCCGCACTTTGCGAGCCGCCACCCGTCCGCCGCCAACCACAGCCACCGGTCGGTCTTGCAGGTGCAGCATGACTGGGTAGCCGCTAGCCATGAATAGCTGCCTCAACTGGCTTGGGCAGGTGAATGCCGCATTCAGATTTGCTGTGGCGAGCCCAACGTCCCGCGCGGCTCCCGCCCGCCACAGGCGCCGCATGAGTGCAGGTCCAGCAGCCGATGCTAGGATAGCCTTGGTCGTGCAGGGTGTTATACGGCAGTCCGCGCGCGTGGATACTTTCCCATACTTGCGCTTCTGTCCAATTGGCGAAAGGCGCGAACTTGATCAGCCCACTGCGCCGGTCGCGGCTGACGATGGGGGTATGGGCGCGGCTGGGGGATTGGTCGCGCCGCAAGCCAGCTACCCAAGCCTTGAAACCGCTTAATGCCTCGCGCAGGGGAATGGTCTTGCGGATGTGGCAGCAGCGGTCGGGGTTGCGCTCCCACAAGCGGTCGCCATAATCGCGGGCTTGCTGCGCGAGTGTCTGCCTGGCTTTGACGCGCCGCAAATCCAGCCCGTAGCGCGCTTCCAGCTCCGCCATGAGCGCCAGCGTTTCGGGGAATATCAAGCCGGTATCAAGCGTGAGCACCGGCGTGCGCGGCGCGATTCGCTGCATCATGTCCAGCGTGAGGATGCCCGTGATCTGAAAACTGCTCACGATAGCCAGCGCGCCCCCGAATAGCTCATGCGCGCGGCGCAAAATATCGTCGGGACTGGCGGATTCCAATTGTCGCGCCAGGTCTTGAATCTGTTCCTGTGTCATCTCGTCTCCTGTAGGTTACTGCGGCTTGTTGTCCCCAAACAAAAAGAGCGCCTCGGCTTATCCGAAGCGCCCTGTACATCGTGCAGGTCCTACCGGCAACATCGCGCTGCCAGCCTCGGATAAGCCGCCCCGGCGGGGGCACAGCAACAACACAGACAGGCTTGCGAAGGGAGAAACATGGATGCTCCTGGCATTCCACTAGACGAGAAACTGACAACAAAAAAGCCCCGCGCCATGCTGGGGCTTTGTGATTTCGCTGCTATTGGGTCAAACGCGACCTAGCGCGACGCCTCCGCACGACAGGCAAGTTCCGCCAGCCGACAACAACATGCTGCGGCGCAAAGAAAAACGGGGGCGAATTGCTGGGACTTTATGACCATAACGGGAGCATAGCGGGGAGAAATGGACTTGTCAAGAGAGAATCTGTCGGCTTGCCCATGATATTAACGGTAGCCGTTGCTGCCGCTCAAGCTGTTGAGGAAGCTCTGGTTGGTATCGTGCAGGCGGAAGCTCTGCAGCAGCATTTCTGTCGCGCCGACGATGCCTTCCGGTTGTTCCGCCAGGTGCGACCACATGCGCCGCATGGTATAGACGCGCTGCAACACATCGGGGCCCAGCAGCAGTTCTTCGCGCCGCGTGGAAGATTGCTCAATATCAAAGGCGGGGAAGATGCGCCGTTCTTGCAGTTTGCGGCTCAGGTGCAGTTCCATATTGCCCGTGCCTTTGAATTCTTCGTAGATGACATCGTCCATTTTGCTGCCGGTATTGACGAGGCAAGTGGCGACGATGGTGAGGCTGCCGCCTTCTTCGACGTTACGCGCCGCGCCAAAGAAGCGCTTGGGCGGGTGGATAGCTTGCGGGTCCAAGCCGCCGGACAAGGTGCGGCCGCTGGTAGGCACGACCAGGTTATAGGCGCGCGCCAGCCGGGTTACGCTATCCAGCATCATCACCACATGGCGCTTGACCTCGACCAGCCGCTTCGCCCGTTCCAGCGCCATCTCCGCCACGCGCACATGGTGATGCACGGGGTCGTCAAATGTCGAGGCGATGACCTCGGCATCAACCGAGCGATCCATATCGGTTACTTCTTCCGGGCGCTCGCCGATCAGCGCGACCATCAGGTGCACATTGGGGTAATTGGTGCTGATGGCGTTGGCGATATCTTTAAGCACAGTGGTTTTGCCGGCTTTGGGTGGCGAGACGATCAAGCCGCGTTGCCCAAAGCCGACCGGCGCGATGAGATTCAACATGCGCGTGGAGAAGATGCGCGGCGCTGTTTCCAGGTTGAAGCGCGCCTCGGGGAAGATAGGGGTCAGCCGTTCGAAGTTGGGGCGGTGGCGCACTTCACGCGGGTCCAACCCGTTGACGGCATCGACGCGCAGCAAGCCAAAATACCGTTCGCTGTCTTTGGGCGGGCGCACCTGGCCGATGACCATATCGCCCGTGCGCAGCTTGAGCCGGTCGATCTGCGAGGCGCTGACATAAATGTCGTTTTTGCCAGGCAGGTAGCCTTCGGCGCGCAGGAAGCCCATGCCATTTTCAGTAACCTCCAGCACGCCGCCGCGCAATTCGTTACCGCGTCGCTCCGCCTCTTGACGCAGCAAGCCAATAATCAGGTCTTGTTTTTTCAATCGGCTGAAACGGGGGACATTTCTTTGACGCGCCATGCTGCGCAATTCGGGCAAGGTCTTTGCTTCAAGTTTTCCAATGTTCATGCAAATCATCCTGTGATAGTGAGGCGCGGCGGGGCTGGGTATAGTTGCCACGATTTTCTGATTGAATCCGGAGTAGGGTACGGCGGACTAGCGCTCCCGACATGGGCTGCGCAACGGGCGACAAGGTAGAGCAATGACCGCTACGGTATGTCGATAATGAAGCCGCTGGCAGGGGACAGAAAATGGGAGAACTGCATTCCGCCTCGACTATAGCATGAATTGTGGGCGGCGTCAAATACTTCTTTGATGAATTTTATGCCATTCTTATGCTAGGGCAATTGCATCAAAATGAAGCTCTGTAAAAGGACTAAGGCCCCCGAACTTTTACCACCGAGTACACCGAGTAAATTGAGTACACCTAGATGTATAAAGATTTTGAGATGCCTTGACGAAAAATGGCATGCGTTATTTGCGCCGAAAAAGAGGCGCATCGGCATCGGAAAGCGTCTTGCGGCGACTCATCAGCGCCACAACCGCACAAGGCGCAGCCATTTTCAGCATGGCAATAAATAAACTCTCGATTTAATCCTTCAACTCGGTGTACTCGGTGGTAAAAAGATTTGACGCAATTGCCTTGTTATGCCATTCGCTTCAGTTCTTTTTCATCGTGGTAAAATGTTTTGATGCGATTGCTCTGAGGAGAAAACATGCCGCGCATCGTCATCATCGGCGCGTTGGTTTATGACCTGGTCTTTGCTGTGCCCGACTGGGTGCAGCCCAACCGCGCTGTGCATGCCAGCGGACTGACCATCTCGCCAGGCGGCAAGGGGCTGAACCAGGCGGCTGCGGCGAGTCGGCTGGGCGCGGACGCCGTGCGCTTGGTCGGCTGCGTTGGCGATGACATCTTTGGCGCGGACATGCTGGCTGCGCTGCGGCGGGCGGGCGTCGACACCGCGTTTATCGATGTGCATGCTGATGCGCGCACCAGCATCGCCGCCATCATTGTGCGCAATAACCTGCCCGGCTTCGTCGGCGCGCCCGATGCCAGCCGCCGCGTCAGCCGAGCGCAAATCCGCGCGGCATTGGCTGACCTGCGCCCGGGCGATGTGCTGCTGGTCGGCTTTGAAGTGCCGCAGTCGCTGGTGGCTTATGCGCTGGGGCTGGGCAGAGCCGCTGGCGCAACAACGGTGGTCAATCCCGCGCCCTTCTTCACGCGCGATAAGTTTGCAATCAAGTATTTGTACCTGGTTGACTGGCTCATCCCAAATGTGACCGAAGCCGAATTGCTCACAGGCGTCGAAGACCTTGCTGTCAGTGATTTTGCCGACATTCTGCGGGAGAAAGGGGTCGGCAATGTCATTATTACTATGGGCGAGCATGGCAGTTTGCTTGTCGCCGAAAATGACTTTTACACACAAGATGCCTTCCCGGTCGAAGCGGTCGATACGACTGGCGCAAGCGACGCCTTTGTAGGCGCGTTTTGCGCAAGCTTGGCGCAAGCGTGGACGCCCAGTCGCGCGCTGCAGTTCGCTTCGGCGGCGGCGGCGCTGGCTTGTACGAAGCCGGGCACCATGACCGCCCTGCCCGACCGCAGCGAAGTCGAAGCGCTGCTGGCAGGGGCGCAACTTGACCCGCCCGCGCGTGTTTTGGACTGTAGGCAATGAAGAACCCATTCGCCCGGCAGATCAATTATTCCGCGCTGGATGAGGCAGAGCTGGTCGCTTTGGCAAAGACCGACCGCGATGCCTTCGGCGAATTGTACGAGAGATATTTGGACAAAATGTATAGCTATGTCTATTACCGCACCGGCAATAGCCATGATGCCGAAGATTTGACGGCGAAAGTCTTCTTACGCGCTTTTGCGCGCATCGGCAAGTATGTCGACCGCGGGCTGCCTTTCCAAGCCTGGCTCTACCGCATCGCGCATAACCTGGTCGCCAATTGGTACCGCGACCAAAGCCGGCGCAAAATCATCGCGCTGGAAGACTATCTGGGGCAAGATCTGCTAAGCGACGCGCCCGACGCACGGGCAGAGAGGCGCGACGAGCACGATGAGCTGCTGCGCGCCGTCCGCCGCCTGCCCGCCGAACGCCAGCAACTGCTAATTTTGAAGGTCGTCGAGGGACTGCCCAACCGCGAGATCGGCATCATCATGGGGCGCAGCGAAGGCGCGATCAAGTCGCTGTATCACCGCACCTTGCTGGCGCTGCGTGCCGAGCTAAGCGCCGAGCAAGCAAACACAAATGTGAAACGAACGAGTGGGTGAGCATGATGAATCCAAACCAGCCTGAAGCGCGCGAAAATAACTTGGCCGCCGCGGATGAACAGCCCGAAACAACAGCCGCCTTCGCTGAATTGACAAAAGCGCTGGAAGCCGCGTTGGTACCGCGAGAGCCGCGCGAAGCCTTCGCCAGGGAGTTGCGCGCGCAGATCCTGAACGAGCCAAATAGCGCGCCTGCTCGCCTGCGCAATTTGTCGCCACGTCTGCAATTCGCCGCGGCGCTGGCGCTGGTGGCTGGTTTTATGCTGCTGATGCTCCGTAGGCTGTTGGGCGGCAATACGGGCGGCGAACTGGTGGAAGACAGCCTGCCTAGCTCTGCTTGAGGCGCGCCTTTACCACGGAGGCACCGCCTCGCCCTTACAGCAATCCTCTGTGCCTATGTGGCAAATAGTTTTTGATGCGATTGCCCTGAGGCACTAGGCGCGCCAACTTGATATGCTACAATCGCCGCGATAGCTGGCAAGAAAAGACTGCGGCGCGAAGATGGCAGTAGCAAAGCAAATCTCGGCCCTGCGCGGCATGCGCGATGTCTTCGCCGCGGAATACGCCCACTCACGGGGGCTGCTGGAGGCGCTGGAGCAGCATCTGCGCCTGCATGCCTACGCCGCCATCGACCCGCCCCTGCTGGAAAATACTGAGCTGTACCTGCGCAAATCAGGTGAAGACATCGCCGCGCGCCTCTATGAATTCGACTTCAAGAGCCGCCGCCTTGCCCTGCGTCCCGAGCTGACGGCATCAGTCTTGCGCGCCTATGTCGAAGAGCTGCACGGCGAGCCGCTGCCATTGCGCCTGCGCTACAGCGGGCTTGTCTTCCGCTACGAAAAACCACAACTGCATCGCTATCGCCAATTCACCCTGGCGGGGGCGGAGCTGCTGGGCGCGCCAGCCGACTATGCCGATGCCGAGCTGCTGGCAATGGCTTGCGGCGGCTTGGAGAGCGTCGGCATCCACAACTATCGGCTGGTCATCGGTACATCCGCCCTGCTGGAAAACTTCTTGTCGTCTTTGGGCTTGCGCAAGCAGTTGCATAATTTCTTGCTGCGCAATATGGAGAATCTGCGCAAACAAGGCATGGACTATGTAGTCGATTCCCTGCGCGCTGTCTTGCCCGGTTTCCAGCTTACCAGCCCCGATCGCGCCGAGGCGAAGGAGCAAGACAGCCAGCAGTTAATCCATGTCCTGCGCGAGATGACAGACGCGGAAGCGCATAGCGCCATCAGCCAATTTCTGCGCAGCTTGAACATCCACATCGACGCCAACCGCGCCGAAAGCCAGGTGATCGACCGCCTGCTGCACAAAATCCGCGAAGACGAGCAAGCGCCCAAGCTGCGCACCGCGCTGGAGTTTATGACGCGGCTGAGCGAAATCGTCGGCGAACCAGATTACGCGTTGGCGGCGGCGGCGCAGCTATGCCAGGAGGTTGCGCTGGATGACAGCCCGCTCAAGCAGTTGGAAATCACATTGCGGCGGCTGGCGGAAAGTGGCGGGCTGAGTGGCGAGATTCAGTTGGACTTCGGCTTGAGCCGCGGCTTGCATTATTACACGGGCATGATCTTCGAGATTCATGGGCAGACGCGCGCTGGCGAGGCGATTCAACTTTGTGGCGGCGGTCGCTATGATAACCTGGTCAGTATATTGGGTGGCGAGCCAACGCCAGCGGCTGGTTTCGCCTGGGGCATTGAGCGCGTTGCCAGCGCCTCGCCTGCCCCAGCCGCCTCAGCGCAGGAGCGATTCGTCTGCGTCATCCCGGTTGCGGAAGCCGACTATGCAACATGCCAGGCTATCGCTGCCGACTTGCGGGCGCAGCAGCTCGTCGCCGAGGTCAGTATGGGCGGACGCAGCCTGCGGCGCAGCCTCAAACAAGCCGACCGGCGCGGCGCGAGCCTGGTCATCATCATCGGCGAGGCAGAGCGCGAAGAAAACAGCGCGGTTTTGCGGGATATGCGTGGCGGAGAGGAGCGGCGCGTGGCGATTGCCGCCCTGCCAGCGGCAGCTGCGGACATGCTGCGCCAGCAGGAGCGAGACCATGCCAGCTGACAAGCTCATCATCGCGCTGCCCAGCAAAGGCAAACTTGGTGACGATTCCGATAATTTCCTGGCGCGGGCTGGCTTGCCGGTCTACAAGCCCAACCGCCGCCAATACAGCGCCAGCATCCCCAGTCTGCCCGGAGTCGAAGTTGTCTACCAACGTCCGCGCGATATCCTCAGCAAGGTCAGCGAGGGGCGCGCCGATATTGGCATCACCGGCTTGGATATCGTCGCCGAGCACAGCCAAGACTCAGCCGATGTCATGGTGATCGACGAGCTGGGCTATGGACGCTGCGCCCTGCTGCTGGCGGTGCCCGATTCCTGGATTGATGTATCGTCCATGGCCGACCTGGCTGACCTCAGCCTGCGCCAGCAAGAGAGCGGCGCTCAGCTGCGCATCGCCACCAAATACAGCAACCTGACCAAGAGTTTTTTGTATCGCCAGGGGATTTCGCATTTCCTGCTGGTGCATGCCGAGGGTGCCTTGGAAGCCGCGCCGCGCATGGGTTATGCCGATTTAATCGCCGATATCAGCGAGACAGGCACGACCCTGCGCGAGAACCACCTGCGTCCGATTGTTGGCGGGGGGATCATCGACGCGCAAGCTGTGCTCATCGGCAATCGGCGTGCCTTGCGCGCCTCGGCGGACAAGCTGGAGACCCTGCGCGAGTTGATCGAGCGCATTGAGGCGCATCGGCGGGCGCGGCAATTTGTCTCGCTGCGCGCCAATATCGCCGGCGAGTCGATTGCGGATGTGCAGGGTCGCATCCTGGCGAATCCGGCGCTCTGTGGCAGCAAGGGGCCAGGCGTGGTCGCCGTTGCCAGCCCGCCCGGCACGAGCCAAAGCTGGTTCGAAACCAACTTGCTGGTGCGCAGTGATCTCATCCACAAGACCATGCAGCACCTGCGCGCGCTGGGCGGCACAGACATCATCGTTACCCGCCCCGACTATGTCTTTGATGCGCAATCCGCCACTTACAATCGCTTTGAGCACCTGCTGCAAGCGGACGAAAGGTTAAGCATATTGTGAGCACAGTTGGCATCATCCATCCTGGCGCAATGGGCATTTCCATCGCGGCATCAGCGCAAGCGGCTGGGCATACCGTCTATTGGGCATCAGCCGAGCGCAGCGCCACCAGCCGACAACGCGCCACGCAGCACAATCTGTTGGACGCGGAAACGGTGGCGCGCCTCTGCGAATGCTGTGATGTCATCCTCTGCGTTTGCCCGCCCCATGCCGCCGAGGCGGTCGCTGAGTCAGCGCTGGAGGCTGGCTTCACGGGGCTGTATTGCGATGGCAACGCCATCTCGCCAGAAAAAGCGCGACGCATCGGCGAGCGTATGAGAAGCGCGGGCTGCGACTTTGTAGACGGCGGCATCATCGGCCCGCCGGCTTGGGAGAAAGGCAGCACCCGCTTTTATCTGTCGGGGTCATCAGCTGCGCAAGTCGCGGCGCTCTTCATCGGCAGCGTGACCGAAGCCATCGACATCGGCGCTGAGGTGGGACGCGCATCAGCGTTGAAGATGGTCTTCGCCGCCCAGACCAAAGGCACAACCGCGTTGCTATCGGCTGTGCAGGCGGCCGCGGAGGCGCTGGGCGTGCGTGGCGACTTGGATGGCGAATGGGCGCGGCGTCTGCCCGACGCAGCCGAGTCGCGCGCGCAGCCAGTGCGGTCAGTCACAGCAAAAGCCTGGCGCTTCACCGGCGAGATGCAAGAGATCGCCGCGACCTTTGCCGAGGCGGGCTTGCCAGATGGTTTTCACCTGGCTGCCTATGAGGTCTATCGGCGCATGGCGGGCTTCAAAGATGCCGAAGCGACACCGCCGCTGGAGGATGTGCTGGCGGCGCTGCTAGACGAGAACTAGATGGCTTCAGCGAGCGCCGCAAGCAGTTCTGGCAAGCCCGCAAAGACATAGTCCGGCTGGATTTCGCTGGCGGAGAGGCTTTGAGGAGTTTCCACGCCTGTCATCACCAGCGCCGTCCGTATGCCCAGCGCTTTTGCCCCGGCAATATCGGTATTGATGCGGTCGCCGATCATCAAAGTAGCTTGTGGCGACGTCCCCAAAGTCCGCAAAGCCGCCTCAAACATGCCGCGGCGGGGCTTGCCGATGATGATGGGCGCGCGCCCGGAAGCCGCTTCCAGCAGCGCCAGGATACTGCCCGCGCCCGGCACCAGCCCCTCTGGCGAAGGGAAGGACGAATCAGGGTTCGTGCCGATGAAGTCCGCGCCGCCGCGGATCAACAGGGTCGCCGTGCGCAGCTTGCCATAGGTCAAGTCAAAGTCGATGCCACAGACGACCGCCACCGCCCCGCTTTCCACCAGCGAATAGCCAGCGCGAACGACCATCTGCTTCAAGCCATCGCCACCCACCACGAAGAGTTCGCTGCCCGGCGGATAGCGCGTCTGCAGGTAGCTGATTGTGGCGGTGCCGCTGGTTACGATATGCCGCTCCTGGAGGCCAGCGATGCCCAGCTTGGCCAGTTTCCGCACATAATCCGCCGGCGTATTGCGGCTGTTATTGGTGGCTAGCACAAAGTCCAGGTCGCGGGCGAAGAGCAGGTCAAAGAACTCGCCCAAGCCCGGCAGCGCAAACATTCCACGCCACAATACGCCATCCATGTCCGAGATGATTGCTTTGATGGGACCTCGCAATTTTCTATTCCTTTCCATGAGTCGGCAAAATCCGCGGCGCTTTACCCCGAAGTCATTTGAGTCGGTCGAGCGTGCCTTGCTCCAATGCCCATAAGGTCAATTGCTCTTGGGCTTGCAGCAGCTTGCTCAGGTTCGGGTAGCCGTTTTCGTATTCGCGCGACCATTCAGCCGCGAAATCGCCCCGGCGGATTTCTTCGAGAATCGCATCCATCAAGCCTTCCAGCTTCAATTCCTGAAAGCGCGGCAAGCGGCTGAAGATGCCATATTGCCCAGTCAGCGAGGACAGACGCAGCGCATGCAGCAAGCCATCCTGTGAGGCGCGGGAAAGGTAATCGGTGAACTCGCCGGAGAGTATCAAGTCCAGCATGACCGCTTCGGGCGGATAGCCTTGTTGCAGCAGCAGCGCCGCGGCCGTGGTCATCACATGCTGGAAAGCGGGCAGGATCGCCTGTTGCACAAAGAGGTCAAGCTGCGCCTCTTGCGCGGGGCTTACTTCGATCGCGCCGGCGCGCAGGCTGCCCATCGCCATTGCCAGCGCCAACAAGCTGCCCAAGGTGGTGCCTGTGGCATCTTGCGCCACGCCGACGAAGCTATAAAAGCCGCTGCCCTCGAGATAGCGCGAGCGGACGGCTGCGCCAATCGTGCGCGGGGCGATCATGCCGACATCGACGAAAGGCGGCGGCTCCACATATCCAAAAGCGAGGTTGTAGCCACTGGCGAATACCAGCAGATGCCCGCGCTGAAGGTAGGGCGAGATGCGCTCCAGGTAGACTTCGGGCAGGACGACATTGGACAACAGCAGCAGCAAAATATGACAGCGCGGCACAACGCGCTCAATATCGCCGGGATCGAAGCCATCCTGGCGGGCGTGGTCACGAGTTTCGTCTTCGCGCAAGCCAATCATGACACGCACCCGCGAATCGCGCAGGTTCATTGCCAGCGACCGCCCCAGATTGCCATAGCCGATGATGCCGACGGTCTTGCCGCTGAGCAGGGACAGGTTGGCGTCCGCTTCCCGGTAGATGGTTGTCATGCCTTCACCCGCGCCATCCCCAAGGTCTTTTGCCAGACGGGGTATTCCTTGCCATTGTGCAAGAAACCAAAGCGCTGGTAGAGTCGCTGCGAACGGTGGTTGCTCGCTTGGGTGTTGACGGAGATGGCGCTGATGCCGCGCCGCAGCAAATCGCTCAGGAGTTCATGCAGCAGCAGCGAAGCGACGCCCCGCCCTTGGTGTGCCGGGTGCACTGCCAAACGCGCCAGGTGGGCCGCTGCGTCATGCCGCGCGCAAAGCTGGTAGCCGACGACCGCGCCCCTGATGGTGGCAACTGTAGAAAAGGCGCAGGCTCGGTAGGCTTGCCACAATTCAGCGCGCTCAATCTGCCAGGGCGGCGCGAAAGCCAGCTTGTCGATCCCCGCCAACTGCGGCAAATCCTCGCTTTCAAGCGGACGCACAGCAGCTAGCGAGTCGCGGCGCGGCGGGAGGCGGCTGCCGATATGCTGCAGCATAACCAGGTCGTCGCGATACTGAAAACTCAGCTCGGCGAAATAAGCGGGCAGCCAATTTGCCAGCATTAAGCAAGCGATGCCCGCGTCAGCCGCGTCTTGACAAGCCGCTTCCGCCCGCGCCCACAATTGGCGCAGAATCAAGCGTGGCTTGCGCAGCTCGCCGATGCCCAGCAACCGCAGCCAGCGCCAGCCAGCCACCGACTGCGACAAGCCGATATAGCCCAGCAGCTCATTATCCGCAAAAGCCAGCCAGACCGCAGCGCTCTCATCCGCCAGCCAGTCGGGGATGCTCTGCCAGTCGAGGTGGGTGTGCGTCCAGCGGCTGCGATTCATCAAGTCCAACAAGGGGCGGCGGTGCTGGCGCGCATAAGGCGCAATCTGCAAGCGGGCTGCCGGCATCAGCGCAGGTACTGCTGCCGCTCAAAATAGGGCGGCGCGGTGATTTTAAATGGCTTGTCAAAACGCGGGTCGAATATGCGCGAGTTGATGCGATAGGCTGTCTGCGCCGCGAAGCCGCCTGTGGCTGGCGCGTCCGCAATCGGCAGTTGCGCCGAGGTGATGACTGTCGGCAGCTCGCGCAGAAAACGATAATCGATAATCTGAAAGAGTTTCTCCATCGCCCAGGGCGTGGCGCTGGACAGGCTCAAGTCGTCAAGGATCAAGACCGGTGCGGCAGCGATTTTGCGGAACCGTTTGTCAAATTGCTCATTGTTTCGCGGGTCAAATGCCAGTCGCAAGCTATCCAGCAGGTCGGCGCAAGCCATGAAGGTCACATCATGGTTGCGCTCCGCCAGCGCCCGGGCGATGGCTGCCGCCAAGTGGGTCTTGCCGGTGCCGTGGTCGCCCAGCAAGCAGAACCAGCCGCGCGGCGCTTTCACCCAATTCTGCGCCCGCCTTTTGGCTTTTTCCAGGTTTTCGCGTTCGCTGCGCAGGCGACTCTCGGCGCGGAAGCTCTCGAAGGTCATGCGCGCGTAAAGCTGAAACGCGGCGGCTTGGGCGCGGCTCTTCTTGCGATAGTCGGGCGCGTGAATTCTGATGACAGCGCCTTGCGCCATGCGGCTGCCGATGCGCGGGTCGAGCTCATCGATGTCGGTATTGGTCGTTATCACGGTCGGCAACGCGCCGGCATGACGATGATTAAGCAGCTGAAAGAGCTTTTCTTTTGCCCAGTTGGTAGGGTTCTCGACGCCGAGGTCGTCCAGGACGAGCAGTGGGGCGCTGCGGATGCGGTAGAAGTAATCGTCGAATGAATTGTCGCCGCGTCCATCGATAGCGCCACGCAGCGCATCCAGCAGGTCGGGCGCGGTGAGAAAAACAGTTAATTCGCCAAATTGCTCCAGCCGATGATTGGCGATGGCGGCAGCCAAATGCGTTTTGCCACAGCCAACCGCTCCCGTAAATACAATCCAGCCCTGTGGCTTCGCCGCGAAATTTTGCGCCTGCTGTTTGGATTTGCGCAAGGCGCTGACGATGGCTTTCGTATAATTGTGGTTAAAATGCCGCGTCTGGAAAGTAGCGAATGTCATCGCCCGGTAGGCATCAAGGTTGCCAAAGCGCCGCAGCCGCTCGTGCATCGTGTAATCGGTTGCGACCGGGTGGTTCGGGCAGCGCTGAAACTTGCCATAGCGGGGGTCATCCAGCGGTACATCGAAGGCGAAGACGCCTTTGCCAGCGCAGATTGGGCAGGGCGCGGCTGGGTCTTCTGGGTCCTGGCAAACATAGGCGAATGGGACTGTCACGCCCGCATCAGGAGTCGATGAAATTTTGCCATTTTCCCCTTTGGGCGCCCCGTTGTTGAGAGCCTCCTGAATCGCCTTCATGGCTGCGTCCTTCCTGCTGCCAGTTTTCCAGCATCTTTTGCACATAACGCCAGTTACGGGCATTGCGTTGCGCGGCATAGCGCATGGCGTCTTCGATCCATTCGCGCGGGTAGGTACTCTCGGCATCGCCAATGGCTTCGGCAATCATCGGTGTCAGCGCGCCCAGGTTGTCTTCGTAGAGGGCATAGAGCGATGGTCGCGGTGGCAACGCTTCAATCTCGTCAGCCGCGGTGGGCTGCCATTCCCCTGCCTGGAGCTGCCGCTGCCAAACCCGCCCGTCGGCATCATTCCAGACGAAGAGCCGCCGCGCGCAGCCAGCGATAGCAACCTGCGCCTCCAGCAAGTTGCCGCGCGCCACCGCCCTGTGCAAGGCGTCAACCAAAGCAGCTTGCGTCCCCAGCGCGCGCATCAATACCTCATCAGCCAGCAATTCATCATAACCCAGATAGCGGTAGCAGCCTTCTTTTTGCTGCAGCAGCGCCAATATGCACAGCGCCAGTTTCAGCTCCGCCAAGTGGTCGATCTCCGCCAGCGCCGCAGCGAACTCCGCCGCCGGCAGCCGCAGCGCTTCCAGTTGCTGGCTGGTGTTGGAGCTGCTCATGCAATTCAATCCAAATCGCTCAAGTCAACGCGCTGGATATTAATATCCATGAATTTGGTGATGGTTTTTTCAAAATACAGCTGCACAGTGCCAGTGGGTCCATGTCGATGCTTGGACAGGATGATATCCGCCTGATTGGGGAATTCGGTCTCTTCATTATAGACTTCATCGCGATACAGGAACATGACGGCATCGGCGTCTTGTTCGATGCTACCGCTCTCGCGCAGGTCGGATAGCTGCGGGCGTTTGTCCTGGCGGTTTTCTACCGCGCGGGAAAGCTGGGCGGTGGAAAGCAGGGTTATATTCAGTTCGCGCGCCAGCTCTTTCAGGGAGCGGCTGATGTAGCTGATTTCTTGCACGCGGTTGTTTTCGTAGGCTCTGCCCGCGGACATCAACTGCATATAATCGACCATGACCATATCCAGCCCGTATTCGTGCTGCAAGCGCCGACACTTGGTGCGCATCTCGGTTGGGGTGATGGATGGCGTGTCGTCGATGAAGAGCGGCAGGTTAGATATGCGGCTGATGGCTTCGGTGAGGCGCGTCTGCTCGCCGGGGCTTATCGCGGCGCTGCGCAGTTGCTGGAGAGAGATGCCGGTTTCCATAGAAACAATACGCTGCACCAGTTGTTCGACGCCCATCTCCATAGTGAAAATAGCCACACGAGCGCCCAGCCGCGCCACATACAGCGCCACCGTCAGGATCCAACTGGTTTTGCCCATGCCGGGCCGCCCGGCAAAGACGATCAGATCCGACTTTTGGAAGCCGCCCAGCAAGCCGTCCAGCGCTCGGAAGCCGCTGGGCGTGCCCACCATGCCCGCGCCCAAAGACAGCAACCGTTCGAAGTCGTCATAAAAGTCGCTGGCGGCATCCCACAAAGGCACGAACTCGCGCTTGAGCTGGGTGTTGCTCACCGCGAAGAGCGATTGCTCGGCATCGCTGATGACTTTGTCGATGGGCAATTCCTGGTCGAGGGCGATGGCGCGGATGCTGTCTGCGGCTTGCAGCAGGCGGCGTCTGGTCGCGGCGCGCGCCACCAGCTCGCCATAAATCTCGGCGTGCATGGCGGTGGGCGTATTGTTGACGAGGTTGGTAATGTAGGGCGGGCCACCGACCTCGTCCAACAGGTCGAGCGCTTCCAGCTCCCGCGCGAGGGTTACATTATCAATCGGCTCGCCGCGGTCATTGAGTCGGTTAAAAGCCTGCCAGATATATTCATTGCGCTTGATGAAGAAGTCTTCGGGATTCAGAAAAGCGGCGACGCTGAGGTAGGCTTTGGGATGCAGCAAAACAGCGCCCAACAAGGCTTCTTCCGCCTCTTGACTCATAGGCAGGTGCAGTTGCGCGGGTGGTGGCGGCTGATCCATACGGTCATTTCCGCCTGGTTGGCTTAGCGCGCCAGCCTGCGAATCATCCAGGCGGCAAGGAGAACCAGGCAGCGGGGCGGCTGCGCCTAGTCGCCTTCCAGGTCTTCGAGGTTGAGGGTATCGACAAAGTCAGCGAAGGCGCTCAGCTTGCTTTCATCGACCTGCTCGGCATACTCGCTGGGCTCGTACATATCATCGGGCAAGCCCATGATTTCCGCTTCGACATTGCGCTCGGGCACAATACCGGCGTAATCCATGATCTCGCTAGCGACGAAAATCTTGGCATTCAGGCGCACAGCCAAGGCGATGGCGTCACTGGGGCGGGCGTCAATATCGATCTCTCTATCCGGCAGCGAAATGTTGATGAGCGCGAAATAGACCTCGCGGCGCAGCTTGTTGATATAGACATAATTCACGCGCCCACCCATCTCTTCGATCGTCGATTTGAGCAAATCATGGGTCAGCGGTCGTTCGCGCTCGATGCCCTGCAATTCAAATGTGATGGCTTCCGACTCGAACTGCCCAATCCAAATCGGCAGGTAGCGCTCTTCATCTACATCGCGCAAGACCACCAAGCGATGCTGCGACATCAAACTCACCTGTACGCGATCCACCATCAATTCGATCATCTGCGCGCCACCTGACTCAAGCTCGTCTTTGCCTGGATTATAACAAGTTCATTCACGTCATTCAAGCAGCCCGACGCGAAAACCAAGAACAGCGCATTACTTTCTTGATTCTACTTTTGCGTCTTTGTGGTTGCTTTGTTGCAGGACTTACCTGCGCTTACTTATTACACAGAGGGCACAGAGAAAGGCGCTATACTTCCGCCTATGAATACCTCCCAAATGCGCGCGTTGCTTGCTTGTGGCGTGGCGCTGCTGCTGGCGGCTTGCGGCGCTTTGTCCGGCAACTCCAAGCCCGGCGCCGGTTTTCTTTATCAGGAACTGCTGCTGGACGAGCGTTTTGATAGCGGCGGAGCCTGGCGCAGTTATGCTGGCGGCGCGGAATTGTGGCTGGGCGTGGCGGAAGGCGCTTATCGCATTGACCTGCTCGGCAAACGTTATGCCTGGACGCAGCATGAGCAACTCACCAGCGATGTCGTCATCGAGGTGGCGGCGCGGCAGCTTTCCGCATACGCCCACAATGCCTATGGCGCGGCTTGTCGGCTCGACCCAGCCAATAGCGGGCGCGGCTATTATTTTCTCATCAGCGGCGATGGCTATGCCAGCATCCGCTGGAGCGACGGGCGCGCGCTGACGGCAATCGTGCCGGCTTTCCCCAGCCAGCACATCCAGCGAGGCCTGGCGCGCAACCACATCCGCGTTATTTGCAGCGGCGATTATTTGGCGCTCTGGGTGAACGGTGAATTTCTTGCCGAAGCGCGTGACCAGCGGGCGTCGCGGGGCGCGCTTGGCTTGGCGGGGGTGATGAATTACGCCGGGCAGCGGCTGACCGTAACGTTTGACGACCTGCGCGTCTGGCGGGCTGCTCTGGAGCATGGCGGCTAGCGCATGAAACCAATCGCGCTGGCTTGCGTATAGACAGCAGGCAAACGCAGAACAAAGAACACAATGGGACTCGAAGACACAATCGCTGAAGCCATCATCATGGGCATGGACGAGCTGGCTGGCAATCCGCGGCGGGCGGTCGAAAGCGCCATGGACTGCGACTCGGCTTCCCAGTGGGTCAAGCAAGAGACGACCAAACTGGCGCTGATTGGCGGCGCGGAGATGGTCGTGCCCGGCTTGCATGCCTTCACCATCCCGACCGGCATCAGCTACTTGCTGCACAAAATGGGTAGCATCAGCTGGGGCATCGGCGCGCTAAAAGGCGCTTATGTGATTGAAACGGAAGCCTATTCCGACCTACGCAATATCCTGGCGCTGTGGGCGAACGAAGGGCATTTTGATGCCGGCATCATTGAGCACCTGGCGGTATCGCTGGATGCGCTGGCTTGGACATTGAGCGAAGCCGGGCAAGCCGCCGTGCCTGCGCTGCTGGAATCGCCCGCCGATGCCACGACGGTGCGCACCTACCATATTTTACAGCGCCTGGCGGAGAGCCTGGTGGCGGGCGACGAGCGCGGTCATGCGGTGCTGACGGCTATGCGCGGCGAAGCTGAGGCGGCTCGCTTGCTGGCGACTGGCAAAGAACATGTCCGGCATCTCAACTGCGAAGTCATGCTGACGCGGCCAATGGGGCGCAAGATCAGCCGCCGCCTGGCGTACAAGCTGGCTTCGCGGATCGGCGCTCGCATCCCGGCGCGCATGATTGTGGGCTTCTTGCCGGTGGCTGGCGCGGTCGCCAATGCCTTGATGAATGTGCAAACGATGCAGAGCATGGCCGAAGCCGCCGAGAAGTATTATGACCGCCGCCTGCGCCGCGAACACCTGCTGTCCGTCACAACCTGACCTGAGGCTTGATTTCCAGCAAAATTGACTTGAGCGATTCCAGCTTGTCGTCGCTATCGAGGCAGCGCAGGGGCAGGGTCGCGCGCGGTCTTGCGGATGCTGGCAGCAGCGCTTGCCATTCGCGCAGGAGCTCGGCTGGCGCGTGATTTGCGTTTTTCGCCCAGCGCGTCAAGTTCAGTTGGATGGCTGGCTGTTTGCGGTAAGCCCAGACTGAGAACCAGGTTGCCCGCCGACCACCCACATTCAGCCGCGCATGGAAGCCGGGCCGCTGCCGCCCGCCGAACTCGACGGCATCGGCGTGCTGCTGGGCAAAAGCATATAAATCCTGCGCCACCAGCGCCGCGATATCGCCTTGGGGCAGTTGCGCCAAATAGGGGAAGAAGTTGCTTGCCAGCGGCGTTTCTGAGACAGCGCCCTGCGCATAGCCCGCCCCGCCTTCCGCCGACAGCGCTCGCAGCGAATCCAGCAGCTTGCTCATGCCCTGTGGCGCGCGCAGATCACAATACTGCAAGTTAATCAGGTGCAGCGGAATCAAGACATCGGCAACCAGCGCGACCAGCAGCGGCTTTTGTAGCTGAAAGGCATAGAGGCATTCACGTTTTACCCAAGCTGAGCCCGCGCTGGACTTCGACAAGATGACCAATACAGCGTGGCAGCGGGCGATGCCGGCTTCAATCTCGCAGAGCCACTCTGCGCCGCCGCGGATATTCTCGTAGTCGATCCAAATGCGCCAGTCGGCTTCACGCAGGCGCGTGACGATGGGCTCGATGAGGGCGTTGTCCTGGTTGCTATGGCTGATGAAGATCGGCGGCATGGGGCTAGCCGGCGCTGTAGCGTTTGATGACATCGCGCGCCACCACCATGCGATGCACTTCCGATGCGCCATCATAGATGCGGAAGGCGCGGGCTTTTTCATACCAGGTCGAAAGCGGCAAATCCCGCGAGATGCCGCGCCCGCCACAGATTTGCACACAGCGATCCAAAACGCGGCAGACGATCTCCGACACTTGCAGTTTGGCTATCGAGGTTTCGACGCGCGCTTGCTGACCCTCCGCCAATAACTGCGCCGCATCGTTGATGAGCAGCCTGCCTATTTTGAGCTCCATTGCCGAATCAGCCAGCATCCACTGCACCGACTGGTGGGAAGTCAGCTTTCCCCCAAAAGCCTCGCGCTGGCTGGCGTAGGCTGTAGCGATCTCCAGCGCGCGTTGAGCGATGCCCGTCCAGCGCATGCAATGCGTCAAGCGGGCGGGACCCAAACGCGCCTGCGCCAGCATAAAGCCTTGCCCGACTTTGCCCAGGACCGCGTTGGCTGGCAAACGCAGGTCTTCATAAGCGACTTCGATATGCCCGCCGAAGTCTTTTGCGCCCATCACCGGCACATCGCGCAGGATGTTGATGCCCGGCGTAGCGCGCGGGGCAAGAAAAAGCGTGCAGCCTTGGTAAGGGTGCGCTTCCCAATCGGTGCGCGCCATGATGATGAAAAAGTCGGCGATTTCGCCATTGGTGGTCAGCCACTTGTGCCCGTTGATGCGCCAGGTATCGCCCTCAAGCCGGGCGCTGCTTTGGATCATGCGCGGGTCGCTGCCGGCACCGGGCGGCGGCTCGGTCATAGAAAAAGCCGAGAATGCCTCGCCCCGCGCCAGGGGGAGCAAAAATCGCTCGACCTGCTCGGCATTTGCCCAGCTGAGCAGCAGGTGCATATTGCCTTCGTCCGGCGCGGCGCAGCCCATTGCCAGCGGACCCAGCAGACTTCTGCCCGCCGCTTCGAAAACCGGCGCGATATCCTCGATATGCAAGCCCATCCCGCCCCATTCGGATGGCATGGTGGGTGCCCACAAGCCCGCCGCCTTTGCCCCCGCGCGCAACTCTTGCAGCTGCTCCATGCGCAAGTCAGCGCCGCTGCGCAGCAAGTCCGTTTCCAGCGGGATGACATAGTCATCAAGAAATTGTCGGATGCGGTGCACAATCGCCTCGACGGGGCGTGTCGGGTTGAAATCCATGCCAAACTCCTGATGCGCGCGGACTGCCGGCGAGTATAGCACAGAGCATCGGCAGCAGTGTGAGCATGTGGTCGCGCAATGAACTATGCTACAATTGGCGCATGCGCAATTTCATCATTGACACCGATACTGCCTCGGACGATGCCGTCGCTTTGGTCATGGCGCTGCGCCAGCCCGATATTGATGTCAAAGCCATCACGGTGGTGGCTGGCAATGTGCCGCTGGCGCAAGCGGTGCAGAACGCCTTGTATACAGTCGAATTGTGCGGCGCGGATGTGCCAGTGGTCGCCGGCTGCGAAAAACCATTGCTGCGCCCGCTGGAGACCGCGCAGGAGGTGCACGGCGATGATGGCATGGGCGATATCGGTTTGTCGCTGCAAGACCGCGCGCCGACGCGGGGACATGCCGCTGATACCCTGCGCAACATCATCCGCCAGCACGCCGGCGATATCACGCTGGTCACGCTAGGTCCTTTGACCAATGTGGCGCTGGCACTGCTATGCGAGCCTGAACTGGCGCGCTGTGTATCCGATTGTTACATCATGGGCGGCATAGGCAGCGGACATGGCAATATCACGCCGTTGGCTGAGTTCAACATCTGGGTCGACCCCGAAGCAGCCAAGATCGTCTTTGAATCGGGCTTGCCTATCCGCATGGTGGGCTGGGATATCAGTTGGAAGTACGCCACTTTTGATGCCGCGCAAGCCAGCGAAATCCGCGCAATTGGAACGCCCCTGGCTGAATTTGTGGTCGATATCCAGGCGACCCTGACCGATTTTGCCATTGCCGAGACCGGCTTGAGCGGCTTCGACCTGCCCGACCCGATCACCATGGCGGCGGCGATTGAGCCCGGCATTGTGGACTTCCGGGATTGCCGCGTCGACATCACGACTGGCGCTGGCTTGACGCGCGGCTTGACTGTGGTGGATGTGCTGGGCGTGACGGGCGCCCCGCCCCAAGTTAAAGTGGCGACGCGCGCCGACCGCGAGGCATTTGTCGCGATGCTGCGGCGCAGCGTGTCTTAAGACGATTCGTCCAGGCTGGTCGCGGAAAAGCCCACACCGGCATTGGGGATGAGCAGTTCATTGCCGGCGAAGATAAGCCGGGGATCGATATCCGGGTTGGCGGCGATGATATCCGCCACGCTGGCTTTATATTCCCGGGCGATGCTGTAGACGCTCTCGCCGCGCTCGACCACATGGTAGACATCGCCAGTCGGGCGACTAATCCGTTCTTCGGACCAACCATGGGCGCGCGAAAACAGATTGAATGCCGCCTGCGCCCGTTGTCCCCGCGCATACTCGGCTTCAGAAGCGGGCAGGGAGCCACTCCAAGCCAATGCGCTGGCTGCGCCATTCTCCGCCGGCGACAAAATGCCGATGGCGCTTTCGCCCTCAGGAATCCGTTGCCCATAAATGGTCGTCACTGCGCCGCGATGCACAGTCAAGCTGAGCGCGCCACGATGCTTTTGCTGAAAGCTGACCATGGAGTCAATATGAATGTCGACGCCGTTCACAGTCAGGTTCACCGGCACATCATCCGGCGTCTGCACAGCCACCAGGGGCTCGGCGCTGGCGCATTCGGGCAAGAGGCTGCTGGTCCTCAGCGAGAAGGAGCGCAGGGGATAGGGCTGCCCGATTGTGATGCGGGGCAGCGCGTCCATGGCTTGCAGGCGCTGCACCTTGTCCGCCTCGACCCAAGCCACCGCGCCATCCGAAACCACACGCAGCCAGCCGCTGTCGCTATCCCAGGCATCGACCAGCACAATGTCATCCTGGCGCAGGTCGCCCACTGGCTCGGGGATGATACCGGGCAAGCGGTATAGCTTCGCATCCGCAATAGCCGCTGTGCTCAAAGGCTCGCCGATGGGCATGACGGCGTCGGCGGCCACTTCGTTGATGATCTGCGCATCGCCGCCCAACAGAGCCAGCACGCCGGGACCAGCGTACGTCTGTGGCAGGTTGGCAGCCAGGCGGATTAGCGCCGCGCCCCAGTTTTGGTCTACTGCGTCATAGCCAGATGTAGCAATGCGCCTGGCGCGGACCAGCGAGGCGGCGTCGGTTTGCACGGGCGGGCTGACGATGCACAGGCTGTCCCGTTCCAGCCCGAGGCACTGCTCCGCAACCGCAGCCAGCGCCCGCTGCACGACGTCTTCACAAGCGGATTCTTGCGCGGCTGTCAAAACACATGCCAGCAAAAACAGGGGGAAGAGCAGGGCCAATCTCACCAGCGTCGCTTCCTGATTTCCGTAGGCGTAAACAGCTTGTATGCTAGCATATCAGGGCTGGGTTTGCTTTGCCCGCCGCTGTTTTCTTCTGCGCCGCGGCTGCTTTTGCTGCTGCTTTTTCCATTGGTCGCGCAGGGTTACGATGCGGTTGAATACCGGGCGCTGGCTGGTCGAATCGGCATCAACAACGAAATACGCCAGCCGCTCAAACTGATAGCGCTCGCCGGGTTGCGCTGCCGCCAGGCTGGGCTCGACCAGCGCTGGAGCGACCACTTGCAGCGACTGCGGATTGATGAAGACGGTGAAATCCTGGTCGCGGTCGGCATCGGGATTTTCGACTGTGAAGAGCGTATCATAGAGGCGCGCTTCCGCCTCGATGGCATGATCCGCGGAGACCCAGTGTAGAGTCGCTTTGGGGCGGCGGCCATCGGGCGCGCTGCCACCGCGGGTTGCGGGGTCGTATGTGCAGCGCAGCTCAATCACCTCGCCGTTGCTGTCTTTGATGACCTCGCGGCAGGTGATGAAATAAGCATAGCGCAGGCGCACTTCACGCCCTGGTGCCAGGCGGAAGAACTTGCGCGGCGGGTCTTCCATAAAATCTTCGCGCTCGATGTACAGCGCCTTTGAGAAAGGCACCTTGCGCTTGCCGGCGCTGGCGTCTTCGGGGTTGTTGATGGCGTCCAACTCTTCGCTCTGGTCTTGCGGATAATTCTCAATCACCACCCGCAGTGGATTCAAGACCGCCATGACGCGGTTGGCGCGTTTGTTGAGGTCCTGGCGGATGTGGTACTCCAGCTTATGCAGCGCGACCACGCCCTTGACCTTGCCCACGCCGACCTCCGCGCAGAACTGGCGGATGGCTTCTGGCGTATAACCGCGGCGGCGCAAACCAGAAATAGTCGGCATGCGCGGGTCGTCCCAGCCCTGGACATAACCTTCTTGCACCAGGCGGATTAGCTTGCGTTTGCTGAGCACGGTGTGGCTCAGGTTCAAGCGCGCGAACTCGATCTGCTGCGGATGATAGATCTCGATATTGTCCAGGTACCAGTCATAAAGGGGACGGTGGTCTTCGTATTCCAAGGTGCAGATGGAATGGGTGATGCCCTCCAGCGAATCCGACTGCCCATGCGCGAAGTCATACATGGGGTAGATGCGCCAGGTATCGCCCGTGCGTGGATGCGGCGTATTGATGATGCGATACATGACCGGGTCGCGCAGGTTGATGTTGCCGCTGCTCATGTCGATCTTGGCGCGCAGCACCGCCTCGCCCGCCTGGAAGCCACCCGCGCGCATCTTCTCAAACAGCGCCAGGTTTTCTTCTACCGGTCGGTTGCGGTAGGGGCTTTCGATGCCCGGCGCTGTCAAGGTGCCGCGGTAAGCGCGGATCTCATCGGGGCTGAGCTCATCGACATAGGCGCGCCCGATGCGGATCAATTCCAGCGCCATTTCATACAGTTGTTCGAAATAATCAGAGGCGAAGAAAAGCCGATCGCCCCAGTCATAACCCAGCCAGCGCACATCGTCGATAATCGCATCGATATATTCCCGCTCTTCTTTGGCGGGGTTGGTATCGTCAAAGCGCAGGTTGCACAAGCCGCCATATTGCTGCGCGAGGCCAAAATTGAGGCAGATCGACTTGGCATGGCCGATGTGCAGGTAGCCATTGGGCTCGGGCGGGAAGCGCGTATGCACCCGCCCCTGGAAGCGGTCCATATCGATGTGCTCGTCGATAATCTCGGTGATGAAATTGCGCTTTGCCTCTACCTCGGGCATGACGGCACCTCGCGTAGTCGCGGTTCCTGGCGGCGCAGTGTAGTCGAACATGGGCGCGCTTGTCCAGCCTGTCGCTTGATTGGGATTTCGCTGCGCCGCGCATTCAGTACAATAGCGGCATGTCGTCCCCACTGCGCTGGCTCATTCTGCTGGTCATCCTGCCGCTTGCCGTCCTGACACAGGCGCATGGCTATGTGCTGCGCGCCATCCCCGCCGACCGCAGTACGTTGGAGCGCCCGCCAACCCGCTTGCAATACTGGTTCAGCGAGGCGCTGGAGCCGCGCTTCAGCGAGATCCACCTGCGCGACCAAAGCGGCGCCATCATCGCCAGCGGCGGCGTCGATGAGCGCAACCCGGCGCTGCTGACCATGCCGGCGCCAGCCGACTTGCCGGATGGCGCGTATATCGTTGAGCTGCGTCCGGCTTTTGCCAGCGATGGCCATGTCATCGCCGAGAGCCGCGTCTTCTTCGTAGGCGAGGCAGTCGGCGGCATCAGTGGGAGCGCCGCAGACGACCGCGCCATCCCCCTGGAAGTCTTTTGGCGGGCAGCGCTGAACCTGGCGAACTTCCTGTTCTTTGGCGCAGCCAGTTTGTATGCGCTGACGCTGCTGCCGGCTTGGGGCAATGCCCGCTACAGAGCCTACCTGCCCGAGCGAGTCATGCGTCGCCTGCGTGGCATTATCATGGGCGCGCTGCTGCTGGCAATAGCCGCCAATATGCTGGCGCTGCTGCAGCAAACGATGGTCTTCTTCAATACCAGCGCGGCGCAAGCGCTTGAACAGAACCTCTGGCAAGTCGTGCTGATTGGCTCGCGCTTCGGCGATGTCTGGGTCTTTCGCATGGTGCTGCTGCTTTTCAGCGGGGCGCTGCTCTTCGCGGCTGCTTATTACCGTGAGCTTTTCCCCGGGCTGGCGCTGGGCATCTGGCGGGGATTGCCTTGGCTGGGCGCGCTTTTCATCGGCTTGAGCATGATCACCAGTCACGCGGCTGGTTCGCTGATCCTGCCCTGGCTGGCGATTGCGGTGGATTGGCTGCATGCGCTGGCGGCGGCATTTTGGCTGGGCGGCTTGCTGAGCCTGACAGCTATCTTGCCGACGGCGCTGGGACCGCTGGATGCGCAAACGCGACGAGCCGCGCTGCGAGCCGTCTTGAGCCGCTTCTCGCGTATGGTTGCGCCGCTGGTTTTGCTGCTGCTGGTCAGCGGCTTGTACAACGCGCTCAACTTCTTTTTCTCGCCGAGCGACCTGGTCAGCAGTTACGGGCGCAGCTTGCTCATCAAGCTCTTGCTAGTCGCGCCGATATTGCTGCTGGGCGGCTGGCAGAGGCGGTCACTGCCAGCGGGAAGTCTCGCCAAGAGCCTGCCGATGCTGCGCCTGGAAGCGCTGCTGATGCTGGCGCTGCTGCTGACGGTCGCTTGGCTGAGCGCGACTCCATTGCCCGAACCCGCCATCCCGCAAGCCGAGGTGGCAGCGCCGCAAGCCAGCCAGCAAGTAGGCGATTACAGTATCAGCCTGGCTATCCTGCCCGGCGGACCCGGCGTCAACACAGTCGATATCGTCATCAAGCGCGCTGAGCAGCCTGTGGATGAGCTGACCTTGCATTTGCGGCTGGTCGCCCCTGAGCGAGACCGGCGCAGCGCCTGGCAGCTCGCCGAAGCGGTGGATGTCGGGCTGTATGTGGCGGTTGGGGATGACATCGACCGCGCAGGCAAGTGGTGGTCGCTGGTCAATATCACGGATGCGGACGGCGGGGTAACGCGCGCTGCCTTCGAATGGGAGATCAGCGCGGCAGCCGCAATTCAAGTGTCGCGCCCGCCCAACCCACTGCACCTGTTGAGCCTGCTGGGAATTGCCGGGCTGTTGGTCTATCTGGTCGCCCCGCTTGCGCGCCGGTTCATCGTAGCGCTGCAATTGACAGTCGCCAGCGCGCTCATTGCCCTGGCCGCAATTGGTATTTCTATGGCTGTCATGGTCGGTGGCGCGCTGATGATCGCGCAGCGGCAGCAAGAATATGAACGCACCTTGAACCCGCCGCCTGCCGTCGTGAATAATGTGCTGCCTGATGCCGACTCACTGGCGCGCGGCAGGTCGCTATATGATGCCCATTGCGCCGCCTGGCAAGACCAGCCGCAGGACTTGGAAAGGTTGCTCAAGCGCCTTCCAAATGCCCGCGATGAGTTTCTCTATGCGGCTGCGCAGGATGGCTGGCGTGATTTACCCGCCTGCGCGGACGAGCTTACAGCAAGCCAGCGCTGGCATATCGTCAACTTCCTGCGCAGTAAAGAAAGGCGGGATTAGCGCAAGAAAGCCGCGTGCAAGCCGCCGTCAACATTGATGATCTGTCCGGTCGTCTTGCTGAAGGCATCGCTGATGAGCAGGTAGGCGACCTCGGCTTGGTCGGACGGGTGGATGGCCGCCTTCGTCAAAGTGCGCTGGGCGTAGAAATTCGCCAGCCGTTCCCGCAATTTGGCAGTAGCTTCGTCTTGAGTGAATTCAATCGCGTATTTGCGCAGCGAGTTAATCACCCGTTCGCGCGGGAACATGCTGCTGCCGGCGACGACGGTCGCCGGCGCCAGTCCATTGACGCGCACCAGCGGCGCTAGCTCCAGCGCCAGCTCACGCACCAGGTGATTGGCGGCGGCTTTGCTGGTGTCATAAGCCAGGCTGCCGGCTTTGGGCACGACGCCATTGACGCTTGTTGTCAAGATCAGCGCGCCCGACAAGCCTTGCGCCGCCCAGACTTCTCGCGCCGCCATCGCCACCAGGTAGCCGCCACGCACATTGACATCAAAGGTCGCGCGCCATTGCTCGGCGGTGTTGCGTCCCTGTGCATCGGGCGTGATGAAAAGCCCCGCTGTTATGATGATGTCATCGACGCCGCCGTAAGCCAGGGTCGTCTGTCGCAGCAGGTCGGCGACGTTCTCGGCGCAAGCGATATCCACCGGCAGCGCCAGCGCGGGCCCGCAACTGGAGATGCCGCTGCCCGCCACGCCGATGCCATGCCCATATTGCTCGGTTAATCTGTCGGCTGTTGCCTGCGCAGCCTGCGCGTTTACATCAGCGCAGACGACATGAGCGCCTTCGCTAGCGACCCGTTGCGCCGTTTCGACGCCGATGCCGCTGCCCGCGCCGACCACCAGGACAACTTTGCGCGCCAGCGATTTTTCCGGCGGCATGCGGCGCAGCTTGGCTTCTTCCAGCGCCCAGTATTCAATATCAAAAGCCTCTTGCCGCGGCAGCGCGACATACTCGCCGACCGCCTCCGCCCCGCGCATCACGGCGATTGCGCAAGTATAAAATTCGGCTGTCACGCGCGATTCGCTTTTGTTCTTGCCAAAGGCGACCACGCCCAGCCCGGGTATCAAAATGACTGTCGGGTTGGCATCGCGCATGGGCGGACTGTCCGGGCGCTGGCAGGCTTTATAGTAGGCGGCATAGTCGCGGCGATAGCGCAAGATGCCCGCTTCCAGCTTCGCCAGTAATGCCGCGCCGTCTTCCCGCTGGGGATGCCAATCGATAAACAGCGGCTTGATTTTTGTGCGCAAGAAGTGGTCGGGGCAGGATGTGCCTAACTCGGACAAGCGCGCCGCATCGACGCTGTTGACGAATGCCAGGGTGTCGGTGTCATGCTGCACGGTGGCGATGAAGCGGTTCTGCTGCGAGGCCAATCCACGCAGCCGCGGTAGAATCTCGGCGAGCAGCTTGTTTCGTTCATTCGCTGGCGGGCTGCTGAATCTCGCGCCGCCGAAAGCCTCATCGCCCAAATCGCGCTCGTCCAGATAACGCGCCGCCATTTCTATCAGGGTCAGCGAAAGCTCGTAGCAGGTTTTGTCATCGTCCGCCCAGTTGATCAGCCCATGCCCGCCCAGCACGATGCCCACAATGCCTGGATTCGCGGCGATGCAATCGCGCAGCGCCAAGCCGAGATCAAAACCCGGGCGCTGCCAATCGACCCAAGCCACATAATCGCCATAGATCGCTCGCGTCAATTCGCGCCCATTGCTGCTGGCGGCGATGGCGATGACGGCGTTGGGGTGGGTATGGTCGATATGCGCGGCGGGAATGAAGGCGTGCAAGGGCGTGTCGATCGAGCTTGCGCGCGGGTTCAAGTTGAAGACACAATGCGGGTACATCGCCACCATCCGGTCTTCAATCGGCGTTTTGACGCCCTTGACCGCCGCCGCGTTGTAGACGGCTTCCAGCCGCATCAGCTTGTCCATATACAGCGAGGCGAAGTTCTCGCGCTGGGCAGTGCGCAGGTCGCCGCCCGAGCCCTTGACGAAGAGTGTCGGCACAACCTCGCCGGTCAGCGGATCGGTCTGCGGCAATTTGCTGGAGGTATTGCCGCCGCCGGTGTTGGCGATGCGCTGGTCGGCACCCAGCAGGTTGGAGCGATACACCAGCCGCTCCACCGAGTCCAGCGCGTCGGCATGGGCATCGTCCCACAGGTAATTGACATGGCGGTAATCGGCGCGGTCTAGCAGTTGCATGGCGTCTCCATTTGTAAGTAAGCTGATAAATCCATATTCACCACAGAGGCGCAGAGGTCACAGAGAAACAGTGTAGGGACGAGGCGATGATTCGACCGTTAACCACGCGCGGAAAGCACATTCTTCTCATATTCGCGGATCTCGTCCATAAAGGCCATGCCGACCGGCACGCCTTGTTGCGCGCAGTGATAGTCCCAGACCGCGCCAAAGGGCAGCCCCTTGAGCTCTTCCAGCAGCGCCAGCCGCCCCGTGTAGTCACCAGCATTCTCATAGCCGCGCAGCAAATCGCGTGGCTCCAGCAGCGCCATCAGCAAAGCTCGCAGGGCATTGCGCGTGCCGATTGCCCAAGCGCCAATGCGGTTGATGCTGGCGTCGAAGAAGTCCAAGCCGATATGCACGCGCTCCAAGGCGGCGCAGCGCACGATCTCCTGCATGATGGCTTGCAGGTCGTCGGTCAGCGTTACGACATGGTCGCTATCCCAGCGCACGCCACGGCTGACATGCAACAAAATCTCCGGCACGTACAGCAGCGCCGAAGACAGCTTGTCGGCGATGGTCTCGGTGGGGTGGAAGTGCCCGGCGTCCAGGCAGAGCAAGACTCCGCGCGTCGCCGCATAGCCCAGGTAAAACTCATGCGAGCCGACCACATAACTCTCCGAGCCCAAGCCGAAGAGCTTGCATTCCACCGCGTCCAGGTTGTGCGCGGGGTTCAAGTCTTTCTCAAATATGGCATCCAACGCAGCCAGCAGGCGCTGCCGCGGCGCGAGGCGATCGGCAGGAGTATCCTTGTAGCCATCGGGAATCCAGATATTGGTGATGCAGGGGCTGCCCAGCGCTTCGCCGATGCTAGCGCCGATTTCACGACAAGCGATGCAATGCGCGATCCAAAAATCACGGATAGCGGCGTCGGCATGAGCCAGCGTGAAGCCGTCATCCGCCAGCTCGTGTGAAAACAGCGTGGGGTTGAAGTCGATGCCGTGGTCATGTTCACGCGCCCAATCTACCCAGGAGGCAAAATGCTCAGGCAGCAGTTGATCGCGGGGGATTTTGCGCGGGCTATCCAGGTAGGAGGCGTGCAGGTTGAGGCGATGCTTGCCCGGGATCATGCTGTAGGCTTGGTCAAGGTCGGCGCGCAGCTCGTCGATATTGCGAGCCTTGCCGGGATAATTGCCCGTCGCCATGATGCCGCCGCTGAGCCCGCGCTCCGGGTCTTCAAAGCCCAGCACATCATCACCCTGCCAGCAATGCAGGCTGATAGGCGCTTGCGCCAGCGTATCCAGCGCGGCAGTGGTATCGACTCCCAGCGCGGCATAACGCTCCTGCGCCAGCGCATAGGCGGATTGAATCTGTTTGTCTGATAGTTGAAAGTTCATATTGCTGTCCTTTGCGGGCGACTTAAAGCCCCTCCCTCGTCCTGAGGGAGGGGTTTGGGGCTGACTCTAATAAACATCTGACGAACCCGACGATCATACGCGTGTAGAACTCTGTGATCGCCGTATCATTAAAAAAAAGT
>VXNO01000102.1 GCA_009840575.1 Chloroflexota bacterium
GGTCGCTCCACTTCCAGATATCGACGAAGGCTTCGACCGGCTTGTGGTTTTTGTCCTTGCCTTTGAAAGGCAGGTTGTATTTGGAATTGGAATTAAAGGGCGGGTCGAGGTAGATGAGGTCGATGGACGCGTCGGGGATGGCGGCGCTGTCGTTGAGGATGTCCAGGCAGTCGGCGGCGAAGAGGATGCGGTTCATAGGATTCACCATAGAGGCACAGAAGGCGCAGAGAAGAGCCATTTCTTGTATGTACTCTAACACAATTTTACCCGCAATGCGCTTGCATGACAGGCATTAACTTCTCGGAAAAATTCGAACTTCCCGATGATTTCCCAAGAAAACCCTCTGTGCCCTCTGTGTATCCTCGTTTCCTCAGTAAGTCCAAGTAAGTCGTGAGAATGGTCTACCCCCTCGGTCCCCCCAAAGCATTGGGGGGAAGGTTTCGCCGAGCATTCGCATAGACATAAAAACCCCTACAGAATCGCGATTCCGCCTGCTTTAGCTCCCCACCCCGATGCTTCGGGGTAGGGGCCGGGGGTGGGGTAGATCGATTTTCGCAGGACTAACTTGGTCTTACTTCTGTGGCGAGTCAAGTCCCGCAGCCGACTGTCACGCCGTAGACGATGCGCAGGCGCTGGTTGGCGGGGACGTTCTCGATTGTGCATTCGCTGCCATTTGCCCAGACGATGCGAATATCCGCGCTGGTCGCCGCGCCCAACCCAAAATGCAGCGGCAGTTGGTTGTTGCCGCCCAGCCCCGAGCCGATGCGCGCTGTCTGCAACTGCGTAACGCCGCCCGCGCGCACATAGACCTTGCTGCCCACAGCATCGGCATTGATAGCGCCCCCGCCACGCAACTCCAGCGACAGCCAACGTCCGTCCGCGCCTTGATTCTGGTAGAGCCGATAGCCGCTATCCCAATGCCCCGTGACCAAGTCCAAATCGCCATCATTATCATAATCGGCATAAGCGACGCCCAGGGTCGGCAAGTCGACCGCGATGCCGCTGTCCGCGCTGACATCCACAAAGCCGCCAGCGCCATCATTGCGGAACAGCGCGTCGGGGCGCGCATTCATAAAGCTGACTTCTAGCTCCGGGAAGGTCTGATGATAGTTGGTGGCGGCGACATATAAATCCTGCCAGCCATCGTTATCGTAATCAAAGAAAGCCGCGCCCCAGCCCACCGCCTGGTCGGGACCATAATTCAGCGCCACGCCCGCTGAATGCGCCCGATTGCGGAAGCCCGCGCCATCGTTGCGCAGCAAATACATCGTATACACCATATCGGTGATGTAGAGGTCGAAGTCGCCATCGTTGTCATAATCGGCGGCATCCAGCCCCATGCCATTGATGAGCAGGTTTGCGCCGCTGCCCGCCGACACATTCGCCCAGCACCAATGCGCGCAGCCCGCGCCATCATTGCGCCACAGCAGGTTGCCAATCTCATTTTGCAGCTTGTCATTGACGACATACAAGTCCAGGTCGCCATCGTTGTCATAATCGACGAAGGCTGGCGCGAAACCTGCCCCCAGCGTCTGCATATAGCCCAGGGTCGCGCTAACATCGCTGAAGCTGCCATCGCCGTTGTTGTGATACAAACGGTCGGCTTGCCGCGTGAAATCGACTACTTCGCATTCCGGAAAGCAAGACCAATTGGCAACATACAGGTCGAGCCAGCCGTCGTTGTCATAATCGCCCCAAGCCGCCGAGCTGCCTTTGCCGCGATCGCCCACCCCCGCCCGCGCCGTTACATCAATGAAGCCCGCGCCAGCCTGGTTGCGAAACAGGTGGTTCGCGCCGTGATTCACAATATACAAATCCAGCCAGCCATCATTGTCATAATCGGCGAAGGTCGCGCCGCCGCTGGGCGCATCGGGCAGGCTGAGCGGCGGTGAATGCGCGGACAGGGCGAAGCTGCCATCGCCCTGGTTGCGGTAGAGCCTGTTGGGGGCGAGGTTGCCGGTGACAAAGAGGTCAAGCCAGCCATCGCGGTCGTAATCGCCCCAAGCCTGGCCGATAGCGAGATAGCCCTCGCGCGCATTGTCCGGGTCCCATACAGCGCGATGCGTCGCCGTGATGCCGGCCGCCTGGCTGACATCGACGAACTGCGGTGATTCTTGCGCCCGCGCCAAGCCTGCCAGCCCCAGCAGAGCCAGCCAGAGCAGCGCCAAGCGCAGGAGATTAGCGAGTGTAAATCCGCGCATAGGGGGGCCATTCCAGTGGTATGCCCAGCTGCGTCGCCAGCAGCGCCTGAAAATCATGCAGGTGCGAGCGGTCATTGCGCACTTGGCGCGGCGCTAGTCCTTTATCCAGGCAGAAGCTGGCCAGCGCCCCCGCCGCCTCGCCGATATTCCATTCCACCGGGTGCAGCCGATAGCAGCCATTGGTGATATGGGTTACGCCCAGGTTCTTGCAAGCCGGCAGCAGGTTCTCGACCCGCTGGGGCAGCAGCGCGCCCAGGGGAATTTGGAATGGGTAGCTGCTGATATCGATGTAGCTGCGCAAGCCAGTGCTGGGATGCAGGTCGATGCGGTAGCTGCCGATGCCAACGCTATCGGCGAATTGCTCGGCGGTAGTCTGCCCGGCGCGCTGCTCGACGCCGACATGCCCCTCGCTGACGGTGAACTCAGCCAGGATGCGCCGTGATTCGCGCACATAGACATACTTGGCAAGCCCGTCCTGCGTGCCGACGATATCGTGCCGCAGCCGCAAGCCCGGATAGCCATAACCAGGCCCATCGTGCCGCGGCGCTTCAGTCTGCATCCAGTACAAGAAGGAATAACTCAACTGGCGGCATTCATGCAGCGCCTGCTCTTTTTCAGCTTCGCCCACGCCCAAGAGCGGCTTGAGCCAATAATCAATCTGGGGCCAGTTGACCAGTGTAATGTCGCTGGGGAATGCGCCGGGCGTGAAGTGGTCTTTGTACAGGATGCGCCGATAATGCCAGAAATCGCCGGGCGAGCCGCCAAAGCCACCCGTGGGCGGACGATCGCTGTGGAAGATGCCGCGATTGCGCGTCTCCAGTGTGATGGGGTGCACATCCCGCCAGCCCAATTGCTTGCCGGGCCAGAAGTCGGCTTGGTATTCGCGCCAGAAATCATAATCGGCGGGCTTGTCGATTGTGTGGTCTTCGCCGGGCAGGTGGTCGATAGCGAAACACCAGCTAATTGCCTGCTGATCCAAGGGCTGTGGCTCGCTGGCAACCGCGTGCATCTCGTCGGTTTGCGCCTGGCTTTCCGCGCCGATGATGAACTCAACATCCGCCAGCTCCAGCAGGTCGCCCAGCTCGGTAGCGTCCAGGATGTACGGCGCGCTGACCACGAGTTGCTCGCTCGATTGCGTATCTTGCAACGTAACTGCCAGCACGCGATCGCCATCGGTCTCGGCTGCTACCGGCACATGCCGCAGCAAGATGTCCAGTTGCTGGCTGCTGCGATAGGGGGCGAGCATGCTTTCGATGACAGCCAGCGCCACCCGCGGTTCGTGGCAGAGGCGGCTGACATTGCCCTGTCCGGGATTAAAATTGACGATGCGGCGCGCGGCGTCGGTCAGAGGATAGTTACGCCGATAATAATCGCGCACGCCCTCGGCAAAGTTCATGTAGGACGCGGTCGCTCCGCATTGCTCGACCCAAGGATTTTCATCGGGCGGGACAGCTTGCGCGGTCAGTTGCCCGCCGACCCAGTCGGTTTCTTCGCTCATGATGACCGACTTGCCCATACGCAATGCCGCCAGCGCCGCGCCAACCGCGCCGGTGCCGCCGCCTACAATTAGAATGTCACAGCCTCGTTCTTTCATGCTCCGCGCCCACACAGCAACTATTTTGCCAATGCGGGTATTGTAACTGTTATTGCAGCGCAGGGCGGGGGGAAATTGCGGGCGAGTCACCGCCTCGCCCCTACACAAACCCTCGGTGCCTCTGTGGTGAATCAATTGCTTGCTACCGGGACGGCGAGTTGAAAGCCCGCGGCCGTCCAGGTATCATCGCTGGTATGAACCCGCAGGATTATTATCTCCGTCAGGTGCTGCCGCGCCTGGAGAATCCCCCGTTGCCGCGCTATCCCGCCATTAGCCTTCTGCCGCGCGCCGACAGCCGGCCGCTGGGCGATTGCGAATTGTCGATGCTGGTCGGATTGACGGGCTGTGGCAAGTCGACCACCCTGGCGCAGCTTGGCTTTGGCGGCACCCCTTCTCGCCGTGAAGTCGCCGACTGCATCGCCATTCCTTATGCACAGGCTCTGGCTGGCGAAGCGCTGCTGCCCCTGCATGACCGCGCGCGCCGCTTTGAAGCCACGCGCCGCTTCGCCCAGGCGGTGCCCGGAGGGATGGCGGCGGCTTTCTCGTGGCTGTGGCTGCGCAGGGAAACGCAGATGCCGCTGCTGACCGAGGGCATCCGTGGCGATGCGGAGCTGCGTTATGCCTTGGAGCGCTTCCCGCATTGGCGAGTCGTCGAACTAGCGCTGCCGCCCCTGCATCGTCTGCGGCGTCTCAGCGTGCGGCGGGATGCCTTCGACCAGGTCGATGCAGCCGCCGACTTCGACTTTTTGCCGCTTGCCCTGCAAGACGAAGCGCGCGCGCTGCTAATCAATGGTGAGATCAATCAGCGGGCGCTGGCCATCCTGCGGGCAGAAGCGCGGAATTATGGCTTAAACGCGTTCGCCGCGGGCGGAGATTACCCCAATTATCAGCGGCTTGATGTCGTCGACATGCGCCCGGAAACCGTTACGGATGCCGTGCGCGAGTTACTGGCGCTGCCATGCCCACGATAGAGCGCGTAAGCTGCCAGCCTTTTTCTGTGCTGCTGAAAGCCGCGCTGACCTGGGGGCGGGGGCATGAGCTGGCGGCGCTGCGGCATGTGCTGGCGCGCGTTGACCTGGCGGATGGCGCGGTTGGCATCGCCGAAGCCACGCCTCGCCCCAGCATCTATGGCGAAACCAGCGCCTCCGTGCAGCATATCATCACCCAGGAGCTTGCGCCGCGCCTGCTGGGTGAAAGCCTCAGCGATTTCGCGTCGGTGGCCAGCTTGAGCGCCGGGCTGGCGCATATCAAAGCCAACAACACCGCCCGCGGCGCGCTGGATATCGCCATGCACCAGGCGCTGGCGCAGAGCCGGGGCGAAACATTGCGGGAAACCCTGGGCGGCAGGCGCGACTCGGTCCGCCTGAGCAGCATCGTCAGCACGGGCGCTAGCGACAAAGCGCAAGGGGAGGTAGCAGCCGCTTACCAACAGGGTATCCGCGTCTTTAAGCTCAAGATCGGGCGCGATATCTCCGCCGAAATCGACAATTTGCGCGACTTGGTGGCGAGCTTCCCGCGGGCGCGCTTTTATGTCGATGCCAACGAAACCCTAGCGCCAGAGACAGCGGCGCAGACATTGGACGCGCTGCAGAAAAATGGCGCGCTGTATTGTGAAGAGCCGCTGCCCGCGCACCTGCTGCGCGAACGAAATCGCCTGCGCCAGCAAACCGCCCTGCCACTCATTGCCGATGACAGCGCCTTCACCCCGCGCGACCTGCAACGCGAGCTGGACTTCGACACCTTCGACATCCTCAACATCAAGACGGCGCGCACGGGTTATTCACAATCGCGGACGATGCTGCTGGTGGCGGCGGCGCAGGGAAAAGGCGCTATGGTCGGCTCGCAAGCCAGTTCGCTGTTAGGTTGTTTGCAGGCGGCGCTCTTCGCCAGCCGCGCGGAAGTCGACTGCCCGAGCGAGTGCAGCTTCTACCTCAAAACCGAAGCCGACCTGGAACTTGCGCCAGACATCGTCGCTGGCTGCTGGTCGCTGGACGCGGTGGAAAGGGCGCTGTGGGCGCTGTGCGCGGAACTTATCGGTTGAGGGGCTGGCTTTGTGGTTATTATTTTGCGCAACTTAGCTTTTGAGAAAGGCAGGCGCGATGAAAATCTTAATCATGGCGGATATGGAAGGCGTCAGCGGCATCGTCACCTGGGATCAAGTAACCGGTGGCGCGCCGATGTACGAAGAGGGCCGCCGCCTCTACACCGAAGAAATCAACGCGGCTGTGCGTGGCGCGTTGCGAGCGGGCGCGGAAGAAGTGGTGGTCGTTGATTGCCACGGCGCGGGTGGCGACTGGAGCTTCAACTCGCTCATCCCGGAATTGCTGGAGCCGGCTTGCAGTTGGGTCGCCCATCATCCCTGGTCGCGCTATACCGAGCTACTGGAAGCCGGCGCGGATGCCTGCTTGCTGGTGGGCATGCACGCCCGCAACAACACCGCCGATGGCGTGCTCTGCCACACCATCAGCACAGTCAAATGGCACAACCTGTGGTTCAACGCCGACCTGGTTGGCGAGGTCGGCATCAATGCCGCGCTGTGTGGGCATTATGGTTGCCCGGTGCTGCTGGTCACCGGCGATGAAGCGGTCTGCCGCGAATCAACTGCCTTGCTCGGCACTGGCTTGAGGACTGTGGCGGTCAAACGCGGGCTGACGCGCTACTCCGCCCGGCAGATACCGCCCATCCGCGCGCGTGAGATGATCGAGGCTGGCGCATACCGGGCGCTCTCGGACCTGACTGCGGTGAAGCCTTATGTGCCCAGCTCGCCAGTCGCCATCACCATCGAGGTGGACAAGGTAGAAAAGATGGCGGACTTTCGTGGGCGCGCCGGCGTCGAGCTGGATATGGCTGCGCAGAAAGTCATCAGTCGCGCCGACACCTGGATGGCTGCCTGGGATCAAATCTGGCACTGGTAGGCATTTACAGCGGCGAAAGCGCCCAGCCCAGCGCCAGCAGCAAGCCGACTTGCCCATGCAGCTTGGCGGTCAAGCCTTGCGCCTTGTGCAGCAGGGTCACATCCTCGCTGGTGTTGATAATCTGGATGAGGCGCAGCGCTTGTGGCAGTGTAATCAATGTCAGCAAGCTGGCCGCCGGCAGCAGCCCAAAGACAATCAGCGCGGCTTGCGAAATATACGCGCCCAAAACCAGAAACATATATTCAAAGCGAGCGAAACGGATGCCGAAGATCACCGCCAGGGTGCGCTTGTTGACAGTGCGGTCGGCGTCCATATCGCGGATGTTGTTGGCATGCAATATCGCCGCGACCATAAAAGCGATCGGCAGCGAAGCCAGACACAACTCCCAAATCCGCGCCTCGCTCACAGCGGGGTACATCACATAATATGCGCCGACCACAATGGCTGGACCCATAAAGATGGCGACAGCGATTTCGCCCAGCCCATGATAAGCCAGCGGGAAAGGACCGGCGGTATAAGTAACCGCCACCAGCACGCCGCCGATGCCGATCCACCATAGCAGCGGACCGCTCTGCGCCAGCAAGAGCAAACCAATCAGGCAGCCGCCCAGTGTCGTAGCTATCGCACCAGCCAAGACCGCCTGGGGAGAGAGGATTTGGCGCTTGATAGTCATGCCTTGCCCAGCCTGCTTCAGGGCATCCGCGCCGCGGCGGTAATCGGCGTATTCATTAATCAAGTTGGCGGCGCTCTGCAAGAGCAATGCGCCTAGCAGCGCCAGCAGGAAAGGCAGCATGGCAAAGACGCCATCGCCATAAGCCACGATGCCAGCCAAGCCCATAGGCACATAAGTTGCCGTGAAGACGCGCGGACGCACTGCCTGCAGCCACGCTTGCCAAGTTGTCATGTGCTCATTGTACAACAGGCGCGGTGTGGATTCACCACAGAGGACACAGAAGATTGGAGTAGAATAAGGCGCATGAAAGTTCTGCTGCTTTCGATCTCCGACCGCATCGGTGGCGCGGCTATTGGCGCGTATCGCTTGCATCGCGCCTTGCGGAAAGCTCGCATCGATAGCCAGATGCTCGTCCTCTACAAGGCGACTGCCGACCCGACTGTGCACAGGCTGGCGGCGCAGCTCGGCTTTGTCGCTCGGGCGCGGCGGCGTCTGGCGGAAAAGCGGCATGCGCAGCGACTTCGCGGCAACCCCCGCGCGCCCCATAGCGACCACTGGAGCCTGAACCTGTTTGATTATCCCATCGCGGAGGTCATCAATCGCTTCGCCGCCGATATTGTGCATCTGCATTGGGTGGGCGATAACTTCTTGCCTCTCAGCCAGTTGCCGCTGGTCAACGCGCCGCTGGTCTGCACCTTGCGCGATAACTGGTTTTTCACGGGTGGCTGCCATTATTCAGGCGACTGCGCGCGTTTCCGAGCCAGCTGTGGCGATTGCCCGCAGCTGCTAGCCGGCGGCGCAGACGACCTCAGCGCCAAGGTTTTTCGTCACAAACAGCGCGCCTTCGCCGCTGCCAACATGGCTGTAGTGGCGCTGGGCGATTGGATCGCCAGCCGCGCGCGAGAAAGCGCCTTGCTGGGGGCGGCGCGCATCGAAGTCATCGGCAACGCTATCGATGGCGACATATTCAAACCGCTGGACCGCGCGCAGGCACGCCATGCCTTGAACCTGCCGCAAGACAAACGGCTGCTGCTATTCGGCGCGCTGGGCGGGACCAGCGACAAGCGCAAGGGCTTCGCGCATTTGCAAGCGGCGCTGGCGAGGCTTGATGACGAGGCAGGCATCGAACTGGTGGTTTTCGGCGCGCGGCAGCCAGAAGCGCTAGAACCATCGCTGCCCTTGCATCAGGTCGGGTGGCTGAGGGACGAGCTCAGCCTGAGCCTGCTCTACAGCGCCTGCGATGTCTTTGCGCTGCCATCGCTGCAAGACACCTCGCCGAAGACAGTCATGGAAGCGCTGGCTTGCGGGACGCCCTGCGTGGCATTCGCTGGCTCGGGCGCAGCCGATATGATTCGCCCGCCGGGCAATGGCTACCTGGCGCGCCTGGCGGATAGCGATGACCTGCGCGCGGGCATCTTGTGGGCGCTGTCGAAAGACTGGGATCGCGCCGCGCTGCACAAAGAAATCATCGCCCACTATAGCGAAACGTCTATCGCCCGCCAGCACATTCAACTCTACCAGTCGCTGCTATGAGCGACTTGCCCCGCATCAGCTTCGGCATGATCGTGCTGAATGGCGAGCCATTTTTGCGCTACAACCTGCGTGCGCTCTACCCTTTCGCCCATGAGATCATCGTGGTAGAAGGCGCTGTGCCAGCCGCCCGCCATATCGCCAGCGCCGATGGTCATTCGCGCGATAGCACCTTGCAAGCCCTGCGCGACTTCCAAGCCAGCGAAGACCCGCAGGGAAAGCTGCGCATCATCACCCGCGACGGCTTTTGGAGCGAAAAAGACGCCATGTCGCAAGCCTATGCAGCCCAGGCGACGGGCGATTACCTGTGGCAGGTCGATGTCGATGAGTTCTATCAGCCAGCCGATATGCGCGCTGTCTGCGCCCTGCTGCGGGACGAGCCGGCGATTGGCGCGGTGTCTTTCAACACGTTGACCTTTTGGGGCGCGCCACAGTATCGCGTGGATAGCTGGTACAAGCGGCGCGGCGCAAAAGAATATCACCGCTTGTTCAAGTGGGGCGCTGGCTACCAATATACGACGCACCGTCCGCCGACTGTGCTGGATGCGCAGGGGCGGGACTTGCGCGCGCGGCCTTGGATTCGCGGCGATAAGCTGGCGGCACGGGGCATATTTCTCTATCATTATTCGCTGCTGCTGCCCCGCCAGGTGCGCGAAAAATGCGACTATTACAGCCGCGCCGACTGGGCAAAACGAGCCGACGCGCGCCGCTGGGCGGAAGAAGCCTGGTTCGGGCTGCGCCGCCCCTACCACGCGCACAATGTCGCCGACTATCCCGGCTGTCTGTATCGTTATACGGGCAAGCATCCGCCGCAAATGCAAGCCATGTGGCGCGATTTGTGTGCCGATGAATCGGGAGAAGAACTGCGCCGCGCCGACGATATCGAGGCGCTGCTGAGCTCGCGGACTTATCAGCTGGGTCGGGCGCTGGTGATGCGCGCGGACCGACCGGCTTTGTGGCGCAGGACTGGCTGGATGCGGCTGACGGGCTGGCTGGCGCGACGGCTGCCGGACGCGGTCAAACGTCGGCTGCGGCGTGCTACCCATCATTGATTGATTCCACTTAAAGAAGAAGGCAATGTAGGGGCGAGGCGATGACTCGCTCATTCAAACTAAGCCCCTGCCGGCAAATTTGGAAGCAAAATACACGCGAATATGCTGGAATTATCTGGCGAGCGGTTGACAAATTGCCGTTACAGCCGAAGATTTCGCATGAATCCACAGCGCAAAATCTCTGCTTTTCTCTCGGTGTACTCCTTAAACTCGGCGCACTCGATGGTAAAACATTTGATACGATTGCCCTGATGACAACGGCGCATGCCCTACATTTTCCGCGCAGAGTCGGCTATCATGCGCCTATACACGAGCCGAGCCAGCGAGAAGAGCGCCATGAGCCGATATGATCACGCCAACTTGATCGAGCAAGACAAACGTCAGTTGCATCCGCTGCATCATCCTTCACGCGCCGAGAACCCAGCCATGGTGACCAGCGGCGAGGGCGTCTGGCTGCACACCAGCGATGGCGCGCGCATCCTCGATGGCATGGCGGGCTTGTGGAATGTCAACATCGGCTATGGCAGCCGCGAATTGCCCAAAGTCGCTTATGAGCAGATGTTGGAATTGGCTTACACTAGCGGCTTTGCGGGTATGAGCAACCCGCCTTCCGCTCAACTGGCGGACAAGCTGGCGGGCTTCTTCCGCCCCAATATGAACTTCACTTACTTCACATCGGGAGGCAGCGAAGCCAGCGACACCTCGTTTAAGACGGCGCGCTTTTATTGGCGGCAACTGGGCAAGCCCGCCAAGACCAAGATCATCTCGCGGTTGAACGGCTATCACGGCATCACCATGGCCGCCATGAGCGCCACTGGCATCAGCAAATATCATACGATGTTCGGGCCGCTGGTGGATGGCTTCATCCATATCCCCGACCCCAACGCCTATCGCTATGCCGGCGAACTTGCAGCGGGCGAGACTGTGGCGCGGGCGGCGGCGCGAGCCCTGGCGCAGACTATCGAGCGCGAAGGGGCGGATACCATCGCCGCTTTCATCGCCGAACCGGTGCAAGGCGCGGGCGGCCTGGTCCTGCCGGATGCGGGCTACTTCGACCTGGTCGGGCAGATCTGCCGCGACAACGATGTGTTGCTGATCGTCGATGAGGTGATTTGCGGCTTCGGGCGCACGGGCAACTGGTTCGGCAGCGACGAATATGGCATATCGCCCGATATCATGCAATTCGCCAAAGGCGTAACCAGCGGCTATATCCCCCTGGGCGGCATGCAAGTTACCGACGAGATCCGCGATGTGATATTGAATGCGCCGGCAGATGAAAGCTGGATGCACGGCTATACCTACAGCGGCCATGCGGCGGCTTGCGCGGTGGGCATCGCCAATATCGACATCATCGAGCGCGACGACCTGGTCGGCAACAGCCAGCGGATGGGCGCGCGGCTGCTGCAGGGCTTGCAGGGGCTGGTCGATGAATTCCCCAATATCGACAATGCGCGCGGCGTCGGGCTGATCGCCGGCATCGATGTGGTGCAGAGCAAAGCCGGGCGCGAGGCCGATTATGACCTTGCCAATGCCATCAGCGATAGAGCCATGGAACTGGGCTTGCGCGCGCGACCCCTGGGCGGGACGATTGCCTTTTCGCCGCCGCTGTGCATCAGCGCCGAAGAAGTCGATATCGTCATCGAGACGATGGGCGAGGCGATTGCGTGGGCGAGTGCCATTGGGAATGCGTAGCCCCAGCTAGTCCGAGTCGCCAGGCAGGGCAATCGCATCAAAATAGTTTTGCCACAGAGACACAGAGCTTTGGTGTAGGGGACAGGCGGTGACTCGCCCGTTTAAACCCCCTCGGCCCCCCGACAAGCCAGGGGAAGCAAAGTACGCGCGCAGATTCTGGATTTATCTAGCGAAGGGCTTGTCAGGTTGCCGTTACAGTCAACGATTTCGCGTGGATCCACACCGTAAACCTTTATTTTCCTCTCGGTGTACTTGGTGGTAAGGAGTTCGGTACGGTGTTTATTTACAGAGCTTCATTCTGATGCGATTGCCTTGAGTCGCCAGGCAAAGCCTCTGTGCCAGATGCCCGGAGTGCGGTTACAATACGCCCTAACTCGTCCGCTAGCCGGTGCGCGCCATGCCAGCCATTGAACTTGTCGAGCTTGCTTCCTTCCGTGACTTTGTGGCGCTGTCCGCCGTGCGCGTGCAGCCCGCCCAGCGCGGCTTCACCAAGCATTGGCTGCTCACTTACTTGCAGTCGCGTCATCCAGCCGTAAGCACCTACAGCGTGCAGGTGGCGGGAGATTTGGTCGGCTTCGTCATGCTGATTCATGCCGAAAACCCCACCCAGTGGATCATCGAGCGCCTCACGATTGACCGCGACCATCAGCGCCAAGGCGTCGGCTATGGGGTCGCTGACCGCCTCATCGACATGATACACGGCTTTGAAAACAGCGAGATGGTCATCGCGCGCTATGACCCCAAGAACGAAGCGGCGCGCGAGCTCTTCGCCAGGCTGAACTTTGTCGAGCGGGAAGAGATGTTTCGCGGACGCAAAATCGCCTTGCTTGAATTTGAATTTGAAGAGGCAGGCGACGCAGAATCAGACGATGCCGACGACTCGGATGACGAAATCGCCGCCGCCGATACTGACGATGACGACGACGAGCGGGGCTAGCCATGGCGCAGCCGCCCAGCCTCCTGCCCGAGCTTGTCCGCCGCCGCCTTGAGCCGCTTATGTTGGTGGCGCGGGCGGTGCGGGCTGGCGCGGTCAAAGGTGACCGCCGCTCAATCAAGCGCGGCACCAGCATAGAGTTCGCCGACTATCGCAACTATGCGGCTGGCGATGACCTGCGCCAGTTGGACTGGAATATCTACGCGCGCCTGGAGCGACCCTATATCAAGCTGCTCGAAGATGAAGAAGACCTGGCTGTGCACATCCTGCTTGACGCGTCCGCCAGCATGGACTTCCCCGCGGCTGGCCTGCCCGACCAGCACAAGCTGCTTTTTGCCAAGCGCATCGCGGCTGGGCTGGCATACCTGGCGCTGACCAGTGGCGACAGGCTGACTGTGGCGGCATTGCGGGCTGGCGCGCCACGTCAATTTGGTCCTGCGCGCGGCCGAGCGCAGAGCCTGCGTATGCTGCATTTTCTGGGGCAGGTCGGCACGGATGGCATGGTGAATCTGGACGCGGCGCTGGCCGAGTTTGCCCAGCGCGCTCGTCCGGGCTTGACGCTACTCATCAGCGATATGTTTTCGCTGGACGGGCAATACCGCGATGGCTTGAATGCGCTATTGAGCCGCGGGCACGAGGTGGCGATTGTGCATGTGCTGGCGCGCGAAGAGCTAGAGCCGCAGGTAACGGGCGACCTGAGCCTGGTCGATGTAGAAACGACCCTGCAGCAAGAAGTTACGCTGGATGGCGCGATGCTGGCGGTGTATCAGCGACGGCTGCAAAGCTGGCGTGATGAACTGCGCGCGGACTGTCGGCGGCGCGGCGCGCATTACTTCCCGCTGGTTACAGACGCGGCTTGGGAAAGTCTGATTTTGCGGGATATGCGCCGGGCGGGCTTGGTCAAGTAGTGGCAGCCAACCGCGCGCCCAAGCTCAATCGAAGTTCTTCCAGGTATTCCCTGGTTGGCGGGATATACAACCCGGATATCATCGCTGTCAAGTCGATGCCGTCGTCAATGTCGTCCCAATATATGGACAGCCCATAGAGGCGATAGTTCTCCTTCTCAGCATCTGTGGCGGCTTCCAGCAATGGAAAAAAATGCAGCGGCACGCCAATGATTCGCCCATCGGCCAAGTCTACCATGACATGGGTCTCCGTGAAGCGAAGACCCCGCGCTTCATTTCGCGTTTCGTGAATCACCGGTTCTTGCATCGCTGTATCCCCCAAGGCACAGTCCGCTTTCGTCTACATTATCTTACCGTGGATTCTCTCCCACTCGAAAATGATCGCACCGTGGTTGTCCCGAATAAGTTGACGGATCTTGCGCAGTTCTCGATTTGAGAAGCCGTAATTCATCGTTATGCGAAGCGTATAGAGGTAGACGCGAACATGTTGGTTGCCTTTGCGCACATGGACATGAGGCGGCGGATGATCGTTGGTATGAATCAAAACATCATAGCCATACCGTTGTCGATGCAGAATGATTACCATTGGCTCGAGACAGTTCGCTTACAAAAGTTCCATTCGCCTCTGTTCATAGCACAAGCTCGCCTAGCATCATATCGCCACCAGCCCGCCATCCAGCGCCAGCGCGTGCCCTGTCACAAAGGACGCGGCGTCCGAGCACAGCCAGACCACTGCTGCCGCGATTTCGTCGGCTGTGCCCAGCCTGCCCATGGGGATGGCTCTTGCCATGATGGCCGCCATGCGCGGGTCCGCCGCCACAGCCGCCTGCACCATGCGCGTATCGGTATAGGCGGGGCAGACAGCATTGATGCGCAAGCCCGCCCGCGCATAATCCAGCGCTGCCGACTTGGTAATGCCGACCACCGCGTGCTTGCTGGCTGTGTAGGCGGCTGCTTTGGGCGCGCCAATCAAGCCAGCCACAGATGCCATGTTGACAATCGCGCCGCTACCTTGCGCGAGCATGGCATCCAGCTCGGCTTTCATGCAATGCCATAGCCCGCGCAGGTTCACCGCCAGCACAGCATCCAACATCTCGTCACCGGCTTCATGCAAGCGATGCTCAAAAGAGCCAGCGATGCCCGCGTTATTGACCGCTGCGTCCAGACGCCCGTATTCCGCCAACGTCGCCACGACCATCGCTCGCGTTTGCTCTGCTTGGCGCACATCACAAAGCGCAAAAAATGCCCGCCCGCCGGTATCAAGTATCTGTCTGACGGTACCTTCGCCGCCTGCCGAGTCGATATCAGCGACGCAGACAGCCGCGCCTGCTTGCGCCAAAGCCAATGCGCTGGCTCGACCGATGCCATGCGCCGCGCCCGTAACCAGCGCCACCTTGCCAATCATTTCCGCCATGTTCGCGCTCCTGCCTAGTCTCGAAATTCTCTATCACAAAGGTACACGAGACCTGTCCGATTCTGCATCCCCTCGCTGCGCCCCCTTTTTTCTCGGCGCACTCGGTGGTTAAACATTTGATGCGGTTGCCCTGGCACGGCAGGCGCATGCGGCAATATCGATTGCCGGCGCGCTTGTGCTACAATCGTAGCGACACGGTCAGTTTGAAGGTTATCTCCATGATAAATGACCCTATTCTGCTTAATGACTGGCATGCTGTGCTGCCGCTTTCGCTGCTGGAGGCGCAGAACGGCGTGGCTGGCGCGCGCCTGCTGGGCGAAGATATCGTCATTTGGCGCGCTAGCGAGGGGGTACGCGCCTGGAAAGACTTGTGCGTGCATCGGGGTACGCGCCTGTCCCTGGGCGAGGTCTTGCCTGATGACACCTTGCAATGCCCCTACCACGGCTGGATTTATGATGAGGGTGGTGCTTGTGTGCGCATACCGGCGCATCCCGAGCAAAAGCCACCGACGAAAGCGCGCGCCTTCACCTATCACGCGGCGGTGGCTTATGATTTTGTGTGGGTCTGCCTTGGCGAGCCAGCTTATGCCATTCCTGAATTTGTGGAGTGGAACGACAGCGCCTACCGAAAAATCTTGTGCGGCGCTTACGAGTTCCAGGCGGCGGGACCGCGCATGGTGGAAAACTTCCTGGATGTCGCGCACTTCCCATTTGTGCATGAAAATATCCTGGGTACGCAGCAGCGCCCGGAGATCCCCGATTACCAGGTCATCACCGATGAAAACGGCATCACCGCCAGCGACATCCGCGTCTTCCAGCCCAATCCGGATGGCTCGCATATTCCCAACTGGGTTACTTATACCTACAAGGTGCATCGTCCGCTGGTCGCCTACTTTCGCAAGGAAGCCGCCGAAAAATTCGCCATCTTGCTGATGGTTACGCCTATTGAAGAAGTGCGCTCGCTGATGTGGATGTGGATGGTCATGACGCAAGGCGACAGCGCAGACGCCAGCCTGCGCGCCTTCCAGGACGAGATCGCTATGCAAGACCTGCCCATCGTCGAATCGCAACGCCCCGAGCTGCTGCCGCTGGATTTGCAAGCCGAGCTGCACCTGCGCAGCGACAAGACTGCCATCGCCTACCGCCGTTGGCTGAACGAGCTCGGCTTGAGCTTCGGCACGAGTTAAATCGGCGCGCTCAAAAGGACGGGTAAGTGAAGCGGAAACATGGCTTCGTCACAGAAGACGAATTGCGCCAGCGGGCGGAAAAGAAATTGTCGGCGCGCCGCGAATTGACGCAGCATCTGCTCAGCTATGTCTTGGTCAATCTCTTTTTGTGGATTATCTTTTTTGCGACATGGCGGGGCTTTCCCTGGCCCCTCTTCGTCACCGCCGGCTGGGGCATCGGACTGGTCAGCCACCTGGCGGATTATTATTTTAAGCATGGCAGAGGCGCGGAACGGCGGGAAGCCGCAATCGATCGAGAAGTCAGCCGGCAGCGGCGCTTGGCGCAGGAACGTGGCGAGCTCTTGGACGATGATGATTATGACGAGGATTACGAAGAGGCGCGCGCGCTTGACTTGAGCCGCGGTGACGCGGGGCAGTTGCGCCTGAGGGATGATGGCGAGCTGGTCGATGAGTCGGAATACTTGCGCGAGCAAACTCCCGCTGATTTGGGCGAACCCCGCTCCAAGGCAATCGCGTCAAATTGTTTTTCACCACAGAGACGGCGAGGACACGGAGGTTGATATATTCTTCGGATTTGCGTCTCTCAAACGAGGCATGCTTACCCTTCCAAATCACAACCGATAAAGTTTCGGCTTTCAAGATTTGCGGATACCATCACCGAGAAAGACCCGGCTGCCGGGTCAACCACATAATCACCAGGGTTAGTCACCGCAGCTATCAACTTCCTTTGTAATCCAACTGGCTTTTGATGCGGGTGTTCTTTGCCTTTTACCGATTCTCGCCATGTATCTGGGATATTATGTATTTTCCAAACCCCCTTTGCTCGTTTAGGCAACTTCTGGAGCACCGCACAATACTCGCTTACTCGCCGCGTTCTATAACCCATTCCCATTCGCGCCTTATCCCAAGTGATAAGGTCAACAATTTCCAGCTCTGTGCCATTTGCCCAATCAGAAAAACCTTGGCACAAATGGAACTTGTCAATCCACAGGAAGAGATGTCCCGATGGCATTAGCACATTGTCAATATGATGAAAGAACTCAACAATAATACTTTCAGACATTTGCATCAATTGACTGCGTTTCTTGCCACGACCCTTGCCTTCATTTCCGTAAGCCATCTTGTCCAGTATCCCCCGATATTGCGGGTCGAAAAAGACAACTGGAATTGACGCTTTTGGCAATGACCCAAGAAGCCCAAGCCCATCCATTTTCAGCCGTGTGTTCGGGACTATATTGTCCGATACTTCAATCGCTGGAGCAATAATATATCTGTCGCTACCGAACACGGTTTTTGAAGTTTCGCTTTCCCACATCTGTTTTGTGTTTTGCAAACTCTGCTCCGCAATTTGGTTTTTATACCGCAGCCTCTTATCGCCCATGCCTCGCAGGACATCTTATGGTATGTACAGTATATCTCTTTGCCATTGATTATAGGCGGTCTTCCACTTGCCTCTTGCAAGCGCCAGTTTGTCATCTACATTCGCGGCGACAAAGGTGTTACAATCAATAATTGTACGGGCAGCTAACAATGGAACGGGCATGATTCGCCTCAAACGACGCAACACCGCCTGGCTGATTGTGATGGCGATGATCATCGGCTTGGCGCTGCTGGCGGCACCGGTCTCGGCGGCTGTGCAGCTATCGCTGATTGGCGCGCTGGCTGTTGCGGTGATTGCTTCCATGATTGAGTTGGGTCCCGAGCGCGAGACTCTCCTACAAGTGCTGAATCGAGCGCCTGTGCGCCGGCGCATCACCCCCCAGGCGCGGGAAGCCACAGAGCGAGCGGCTGCACGCGCCGGCTACTTCAACCGCAGCGGCATCGTCATGCTGGATATCGGCTTGATCGCCATGCAGTCGGGCGCGGAAGGCATGGCGATGCGCCGCACGCGCAATATCTCCAAAGACGACGATGGCGCGCGCCCTTTCATCACGCTGTTTGTCCATCCCGAAGAAGCTGAACGCCAAGCGGTGATTCGCTATGAAATCTACAACCACCTGGGCGAAGAGCAATATGTGCACGAGATGAAAACCTATCTGCGCGAGGGCGAACTGAGCCTGCTCGCCGACCATCACCTGCCTTTGGCGGGCAACCGCGGCGTCGATGGCAATGGCGATTGGGACCTGCGCGTCTATGTCGACAACAGCCTCATCGGCATGCACAATCTGATGCTGGCGCCATCGGTAAACGAACGCCGCCGCCGTTTGAGCGATGAGCGGGAAGTGATCGACGAGCAGCCCAGCCGCCGCCGCAACCTGGCTGATGCCGTCATCGTCGAAGAACCGCAGCAGCCCCAGACCGCCCAGCTCAAAGACTTGCTGAAGCAGCCCAGCCAGCCCAGCCCCTCCAGACGCCGCTCGCTGCGCAGGCGCTAGAACAACTAAAGGCAGGCGCATGTCGGACAATCGCAACACCTGGTTTCTCGCTTTTATCTTGATGGCATTGGGCGCGGTGGCATTGCTGGGCAACAGCTTCCCCGTCATCCTGGTGCTGCTGGGTCTGCTCTTCCTGGTGCGCCAGTTTGACAGCGACGACAGCAGCAGCAACTTGAGCAGCAGCGCCACCGCCGAGCGCTACGATTACAGCTATGCTTACGAAGACGAAGACGAAGAAGACGACTATGAGATCTTTCATCAGCAGCCAGCCAGCGCCGAGCAACGGGTCTACCGCCATGCCCTGGATTCGGTCATGCGCGCCGGCTTGAACCCGGACGAAACTGAAGTCCTGGCAGTCGATATTGGCTTGCTCACCACCCAGGGCGACAGCGGGCCGCAGGTCTACCGCACCTGGTCGCTGCCCGATGATATCGACTACATCCAGCCTTTCGTGCAGCTGCGCGTGCCGATGGAAGCGGTAGGCAATATCCGCTTTGAGATACTGGATGCGCGGGGCGCGCCAGTGTATATCCATGAAGACGGTTTCCAACTGCGGCGCGGGCGCAACTTTCTAACGCCCAATACGCGCATGCCCCTGCACGACCAGATGGAGCTGGATGGCAAATGGACTCTGCGCATCGTGGCTGATGGCGTCGATATTGCCGAGCATCACTTTGAATATGCCGAGGCCACCAGCGCCAGCATCCGCCGACACATGGGCGAAGATGGCGAGATCAATGCCGAGATGCAAGCGGCTATCGGCGAATCCCACCCCGGCAAGATGTCGCTGGACGACCTGCTGGCTTTCCAGGACGACGAAAGTGAAAGCCGGCGCAGCGCTCGCTAGCTCTGGCGCTCCGCCAGCACCAGCACGTACGCGCCGCTGGTATCGGGGTTGCCCTCGCTGCCGCTGAATCGCCGCGCGCGGATGGTGTACATGCCAGTCCTTGGCAGCGCATAGTTGGCGATCAGCGCATTCTGGTTGTTGCCGCCATCATCATTGCCCGCCACCACTTCCTGCGCATTGTCCAGCAGCTCCAGATAGGCATCCAGGTTGCCATCGACGCGCGTCATGGAGATAGAAACGACCTCGCCTGCCCGCCCATAAAAGACATACAGGTCAGCGGGATTGTCGGCGTTGATTGTGCCGGTCACGCTGGTGCCATAATTTAGCGTGGCAGTATCCGGCGGCAAGTCCGCAAATGGGTTATCCAGGCTGTCCAGCGCCAGCCGATATTCGCCGCTGGTTGCGCCGGTCGCGCCTTCATAGCGTGTGGCGATGATGTGGTAGCGACCGTCGACGGGGATGCGGTAGTCGGCGATGCGCGCGTTTTGACCCTCGCCACTGTCATCATCTTCAATCAACGTTTGGTAGTTGATATCCGCCAGCGTGACAAAAGCATCCAGGTCGCCGCTGTCGCCGCGCTGCAAATCAATCGTAACCAGGTCGCCCGCTGCGGCTGTAAAGCTGTAATAGCGTGAGAATTGCTGGTTATCCAGGCTGTCGACCACGCTATCGCCATAAGCAACCTCCAAAGGCGCAAGTCGCGTGCTGCCGCGGCCGCTGTCGGCTGTTTCTTCCAGCGTGAGCACGAAGCTGCCGGCGCTGTTGTCGTAGCGGGTGGCTGCGATGATGTAGGTGCCGCTGCGGGCGATAATCAGCGCGTCGATGCGGGCGTTGCGCGTGTCAGCGCCGATTTGGTCGTCATTTTGGGCGATGACAAAGCGCTCGCCATCGACAACTTGCAGGTAAGGGTCGAGCGTGCCCGACGAACGCAGCATGGATATCGTCAGGATGTCGCCTTGCCGCGCCTGGAATGTGTAATAGACCTCCGGGTTGGCATCACTGATTGTGCCGATGACTGAGTCGCCATAACGCAAGCTGCTGCCCCGTTCGGAAAGCACCCCTTTGCGGTTAAGCAGCAGCGCATATTCACCGCTGCTCCTGCCTTGCTGCTGCCCGAAGCGCCCGACGATGATGAAATAGCGTCCGCTGCGCGCGATGCTGAGGTCGGTCTGCGCGCCCAGCCCGCCCGCCGAGTCGTCGCGCCAAAGCGCCAGCTCGCCCGTCTCGTCAAAGACGGTGAGCGTGGGGTCCAGGTCGGCGCTGATGGCGCTTAACTCAAAGCCGATGACCTCGCCGCGCAGCCCATCCAGGAAGTAAACATCGCGCGGATTGGCATCGTTCAATTGCCCGCGGATACTGCCCGCCTGGCTGATGCCGGCCGCGTCCGCTTGCAGGTCATTCGCTTGCGCCAGGCAGACCAGCGGCAGCAACAGGCTAAGAATCAGCGCAACCATCGCTCTCATCATGCCCGCTATTTTAGCCGATTTTGCTTCTGCCTACTGGCTGCGCGCGCCCGTGATATAATCCGCCTGCTATGATTTCTCCCGCGGGTTGGCAGCGGCTGCCTGCCATTTCATTTTGTCTGATTGCCCTTTTTGCGCTGGGCGGCGGGTTCCTGCGCGGGCAAGGCAGCGCCGCCGACGACCTGGTGCATACCGTGGTCGCCAATGAAACACTCACTTCTATTGCCGAAGATTATGGTATCGCCCTGCCCGACTTGATCAGCCGCAACAACCTGGACAACCCGGACATCTTGGCCATCGGCGATCAGATATTGATCTTCACAGCCGAAGAAATTCAGCAACGGGCGGCTGCCAGCACGCCAACTGCCCCTGGCGAAGCGGGACCGCTCGCCCTAGGCGCGGGGCTAGCGGCAGAGATATTGGCGGCTGCGCCAGTCACGCCGGCGGCTGTACCCATGTTCGACCCAAGCGACCAGGCTGCCGAGCTCTGTCTGAATGTCTACGCCGACCACAACGACAATGGCATGTTGGAACCCGGTGAAGACCCATTGGCAGATGCCAGTATCCAACTGCTGGATACGGCTGGACGGGAGCAGCTAAGCCTGCTCAGCGCCGCGCAGCCACATTGCCAACGTGATCTGCCGCCGGGCAGCTACCAGCTCCTGGTCAGCCCGCCAGCCGGCTTCGGCTTGACGACCCCCGCGAAGTTGCAAGTCCAACTGCGCGCCGGCAGCAGCGTCCGCCTGGAAATCGGCGCGAAACAAGGCAGGCAGACATTTGCCGCGCCTGTGCCGGGCACCCCTGTTCCCGAAGCGACTGCCGCGTCAACCGACGAAGAAGCCAATGTACTGTATGGATTGAGCGCTTTGCTGCTGCTGGCGCTGGCTGGGCTGGTGCTGGTCAGCGGCTTTGTGCTGGCGCTGTTTGTGCGGGCGCGCTGATGGCTGGTTTGCGATTGCTGGCTATTGCCGCGATTCTATCTTGCGGCGTCGCGCTGACCGCTCAGGATGTCGGGCAGATTTGCCTGCTCGCCTATGCGGATTGGGACAAAAATGGCGCGCGCGACTTGGGAGAGCCTGTCTTGAAGCAGGGCGTCGGCGCTGATTTGCTGGATGCGCGGGGCATCACCATCGCCAGCCAGTTGCTAATCGATTCGCCTTTTGCCAGCGATGGCTTGCTCTGCTTCGGTCAGCTAGCGGGCGGCGAGTATCATCTGCGGTTGACCAGCGCGGAATATGCCGCCACAGCAAGCAACTCCCAAGATGCGACTGTGCTTGTGGGCGCGCCACCGCCCCGCATTGAGATGGGCGTCGAGCCACTCTTTGAAGATGCGCGCCCACAGGCTCTAAGCGTAGCGATAGACGATGACGCGACGATGGACTTGCTGCTGGCAGCCGGCGCTTTTGCCATGACTTTGCTGCTGGCGGGCGCGGCCTTTGCGCTGCTGGCAATAAAATCCCCGCGCGCCCTTCGCCCCCCGACACTTCGGGGAGAGCAACGAGGATAGACCAATGCTGCAATCGCCCAGCCTCTTTTTTTCGACCGCCGACTTGCAACTGGCGCGCGATAATCTCCAGCGCGAACCAGTCAAAAGCGCTGCGGCAATGCTGGATGCGCCACCCGGCGAGCCACTTGCCAAGGCGCAGGCGCTGGCGCTGCGTTATGCCCTGCGCGGGGAGCGTGAAGATGGCTTTGCGGCCTTGGTGGCTTTGGGCGAGCTTGAGCCAGCCACTGACGGCGCAGGGCTTTCCGCCCATCAGCAAGCGCTTGGCAAGCTGGCGACATTGGCGATGCTGCGGGATCTGCCGGGTGGCGACGCGGCGCTCAAAGACGAAGGCGCGCGGCTGCCGCTGCCTTTGCCCGCGGGCGATGCGCTGGGCGAGTTTTGGGCGGCTGCGGTTGCCATGGCGCGCGGCTGTCTGCTGGATGACGCAGCGCATCTCGACCGCGCCGCCACCAGCTACCGCCAGGCAATTGACCAGCGCATCCACCCCGAGGGCTACATCCGCGGACTGGTCGATATGGAACACAAGCGAGATGGCGCGCACACCTACCAACGGCAACTTTCCGCCACCTGCGCCTTAGCATTGATTGCAGAAATGGCTTTACAATGCGGGGTCAACCTGTGGACTTATGAAAAACGCGCGGTCAGCATCCATACCGCCGCCGTCTACACCCACTATTATTACCATTTTCCCGAGCGCTGGCCTTGGGGAGATGGCTTGTCGCGGGTGCACACCGAAGCGGCAATGCGGCGCGAAGGCGCATTTTATGAGCTGGTCAACCGCCAACAGCCACCGCGCGGCATCGAGGCGCTTTTCGCCGAGCAGCGCCCGCTCTTCTGTGCCTATGCCGGCGGTTTGACCACCTTGACACATGGCGCGCCCCGCCCCAAAAAACGCCGCCGCTGGAAATTGTGGTGATCCAAAGCACAACCATTTATTCGCATGGCTGTTTATCAAACCCTCGGTGTACTCTCTAAACTCGGCGCACTCGGTGGTAAAACAATTGACGGAATTGCCTTGTCTGGCGCTTGACATGATATTTAAGCTAGACTAAAAATATAATTAGTATTGCTGAAAACATCTGAGGAGCGTTTTATATGTCGCAACATCGTTGGCTGCTGGCGCTGTGCTGCCTGCTGTTTTCCGCGCCCAGCCTGGCGACGGATGCCTCGCTGCGTATCGTCGCCACCACCACCCAAGCCGCCGATCTGGCGCAACGTCTTAGCGCGGGCGTCGATGGACTGCATATCACCCCGTTGATGGGCGCGGGCGTCGACCCGCACCTCTATCAACCGACAGAATCCGACATTGCCGCGATGAACCAGGCGCAGATGGTCATCTACAGTGGCTTGCACCTGGAAGGACAATTCGACACGGTCTTCGCGGCGCTGGCTGAGCAGGGCGTTGCCGTCTATGCGCTAAGCGCGCCGGTCAAAGCGGCGGGCTTTATTATCGGCGGCTATGAGCTGTCTGAGGAGCTGACGAATGTGGATGATCCGCATTTTTGGTTTGACCCGCGCAACTGGCAACTGACTGCGCAAGGGCTGGCTGAGCGCCTGGCGCTGCTCGACCCCGCCAATGCCGCCACCTACACAGCCAATGCCGCCGCCTACAGCGAGCAGCTGCAATGGCTATTCGACTGGGCGGAAGCCGGTTTGACTTCAATTGCGGCGGGGCAACGTTACCTGGTTAGCTCGCACGATGCCTTCCAGTATTTTGGCGCGGCATTCGGCTGGCAGTTGCAAGCCATCCAGGGTATCAGCACTGAAGACGAAGCTGGCGTCGGCGATATCCAGCAGACGGTCGACTTCGTCATCGCAAACGATATCCCCGTGCTTTTCGTCGAGAGCAGCGTGCCGCCCGATACCATTGAAGCGGTGCTGGCGGCACTAAGCGCGCAGGGGCAGGCAACGCGCATCGGCGTCCGCGAATTGTACGGCGATGCCATGGAAGCGCCGGGCAGCTTTGGCGGCACTTACATCGGCATGTTGGCGCAGAACGTCCTGACGATCATGCAGTCCTACCAGTGCATGGACGCGCCGGTGGAAATCCCCGCCTGGCCCCCCGACCTGTTGCCAGCGCCGCCGCAGGAATTGTGGGATGCCGACTGCCATGCCTGAGCCGGGCGAGCCAGCGCTGCTCATTGACGACCTGACCGTCGCCTACGACCAGAAGCCCGCCATCTGGGATATTGACCTGGAGGTGCCGCGTGGCGCGCTGATGGCGATTGTGGGACCCAACGGCGCGGGCAAGAGCACCTTGATCAAAGCGGCGCTGAACTTGATCCCGCGGGCGGCAGGCTCGGTGCTTTTTCATGGGCAGCCCTACCAAGCGGCGCGGGGCATGGTCGGCTATGTGCCACAGCGCGGCAGCGTCGATTGGGATTTCCCCACCTCGGTGCTGGATGTCGTCACCATGGGGCTGTATGGCAAGCTGGGCTGGCTGCGGCGACCCGGCCGACGGGAAAGAGAGCAGGCGCTGGCGGCGCTGGAGCAGGTTGATTTGCTTGACTATGCCGGGCGACAAATCAGCCAGCTTTCCGGCGGGCAGCAGCAACGTACTTTCCTGGCGCGGGCATTGGTGCAAGACGCGCAGATTTATTTCATGGATGAGCCCTTCGCCGCGGTCGATGCCATTACCGAAGCCGCCATCATCAACATCCTGCGCGAGCTGAACAAACGCGGACGCACCGTGCTGGTCGTGCATCACGACTTGCAGACAGTCGCGGAATACTTTGATTGGCTGACGCTGCTGAATGTCGAGGTCATCGCTTCGGGGCGCACCAGCCAGGTTTTTACGCTGGATAATTTGCAGAAGACCTACGGCGGGCGCGTGAGCAGCTTGCATAGCGGGCAGATTTTGACGGCGGGGGGTGGCGCATGACGGAGCGGCGAGCCTGGCGGCTGATGCTGGCACTGCTGGCGCTGGGTTTTTTGATGCTACCGCTGAGCCAGGCGCTCTTTGGCTTGCGGCTGACCTATACGGTGCGGGTGGTGGCGTTGGGCGGTTCGCTGCTGGGCGCATTAAGCGGCGCGGTGGGCTGCTTCGCGGTGCTGCGGCGGGAGAGTCTGCTGGGCGATGCGCTTTCGCACGCGGCGCTGCCCGGCGTGGCGATTGGATTCTTGCTGGCGGGCAGGCAACTGGGCGCATTGCTGGTCGGCGCGGGCATCGCCAGTTGGCTGGGTCTGCGCCTGGTGGCGGCTATCCTGCGCAGTACGCGCATCAAGCAAGACGCGGCGCTGGGCATCGTGCTGGTTAGCTTTTTCGCGGCCGGCATCGCTTTATTAACCACCATCCAATCGCTGCCCGATGCCAGCCAAGCGGGCTTGGACAGCTTCATCTTTGGGCAGGCAGCCGCTATTATCGAAAGCGACATTGCGCTGCTGGGCGGCATCGGCCTGCTGGTGATGGTCTTGCTGGCGCTGTTTTGGAAAGAATTCAAGTTGCTCACCTTTGATGCCGATTTCGCTAGAGCCGACGGCTTGCGCAGCGGCTTGCTGGATGCGCTGCTGTCGACGCTCGTCGTCATTACTATCGTGCTGGGTTTGCAGTTGGCTGGCGTGATTTTGATGGTCGGCTTGTTGATAGCGCCCGCCATCGCCGCCCGACAATGGACGCATTCGCTGGAGCAGATGGTGCTGCTGGCGGCGGCATTGGGGGCATTCGCGGGTGGCAGCGGCGCGGTCATCAGCGCGCTGGATAGTGACATCCCCACGGGCCCAATGATTATCGTGGTGGCTTTCGCGCTGGTCTTGCTGTCCATCACGTTGGCGCCGGGGCGTGGCCTACTCTGGAATCAACTGCGGCAACGCAAAAATCGCCGCCAGCTTCGTTCTCGCCGCCTGGAGTCTGGCGCATGATGGGGCTGGAGAGGGCGCTGATTGAACTGCTGCTCAACTTCGTAACCTTGGAGCAATTGAACGGCTTCTTGCGCTCGCCACAGCACACCGCCACCGTGGTCGGCTGCTTGATCGCCGTATGCGGGGCGCTGCTGGGCAGTTTTTTGTTGCTGCGCGGCTTATCGCTGACCAGCGATGCCATCAGCCACACCGTGCTGTTGGGCATCGTGCTGGCTTTTTTGCTGATGACGGGCGCGGGCTGGGAAGCCGATACTTCTTCGCCCTGGCTGATCCTGGGCGCGGCGGCGGCTGGTGTGGGCACAGTCCTGCTGACCGAGTCGCTGCAACGTTCGGGGCTGGTGCGGCAGGACGCGGCGCTGGGTTTGGCATTCCCCTTGCTCTTCGCTATCGCTGTCATCCTGGTCTCGCGCTATGTGGACGATGTGCATATCGACGAGGACGCCGTGCTGGTGGGCGAGATTGGCTTGGCTTGGGCGAATACCAACAGCCATTGCTTCGCGCATTGCGAGCCGCTGATTATCACTCCCGAACACCCCGCTGCCCAAGCGACGCGCCAATGCGTCAACTGCCGCGAGCTGACTATCAGCCCCCGTGATGAACGGGCTGAATTTGTTTCGGTTTGTGGCAATTGCGGCGTCTATAGCCCGGCTCAAGCCTGGGGCGCGGGCTTGCTGGACGAAGCGCCGATGCTGGTCTTCTTCCCCAAGTCCATCGCTGTCATGCTGGTATTGACGGTCCTGACGGTGGGATTCATCGCCGTCTTCTACAAGGAACTGAAGCTGACGACTTTTGATGCCGCGCTGGCGAAGTCGCTGGGATTCCACCCGGGCGCGCTGAGCCTGGCACTGATGGCTTTGGTCAGCCTGGTGGCGGTGGGCGCATTTGACGCGGTTGGCTCGATCCTAGTGGTCGCATTTTTCATCATCCCGCCAGCCGCTGCCTATTTGTTGACCGACCGCTTGTCGGGCATGCTGCTGCTTAGCCCATTGATTGGCGGGGCGGGCGCATTCTTCGGCTATGATCTGGCGCGTGGCCTGCTCTTTGGCATCTTCCCGATCGAGAAAGGCATCGCCGCGTTAAATACGGTCTTCGGCTTGAGCCTGCGCGAAGCCTGGGATTCTTCCATAAGCGCCTCCATGGTGCTGACGATGTTCCTGATTTTTGTACTGGTGTGGATTTTCTCGCCGCGCTATGGATTGCTCGCCTTGGCGGTCCGCCGCGCCAACAGCCGCCGCCGCTTTGAGCATCAGGTCGTCCTGGCGCATATCCACAATCATCAAGGCACGCCCAGCCATGCGATTGAGCTGCGCGCCTCTACCCTGCACCAGCACTTCCGCTGGACGCCGCAGAAGATGAACCGTGTGATGATGCGGCTGCGCGCGCTGGGATTCGTCAGCCTGGAGGCGGGCAGCGCTATCTTGACGCCGCGCGGCGATGCCCATGTGCACGCCTTTCGCAAACACATGTTGGCTGTGCACAATATCCCCGATATCGATTCGGCGCAGCCATGATTAGCTTGATCCTCACCGTGCTCAACGAAGGCGACAACATCCGCCAGTTGCTGGATTCGATCGCCGGGCAGACACGCTCCGCCGACGAGATTGTCATCGTCGATGGCGGCAGCAGCGATGATACCGTCGATATTGCGCGCAGTTATGCGGAGAGGCTGCCCCTGCGCCTGTTGGTTGCGGCCGGCTGCAACATCAGCCAGGGGCGCAATCTCGCCATTGCCGAAGCCCGCGGCGACATCATCGCTGTGACGGACGCCGGCGTGCGCTTGGCAGCGGATTGGCTGGAGGCAATCACCGCGCCGCTGCTGGCGGATGCTTCGCTGAGCGTGGCGGCTGGTTTCTTCCGCGCCGACCCGCAGACGCGTTTTGAAATCGCCTTGGGCGCGACTACCTTGCCGCTCGCCGACGAGATCGACGCCGGCAGTTTTTTGCCCAGCAGCCGCAGCATCGCCTTCCGCAAGCGCGCCGCCCTGGGCATCGACGGCTATCCCGAGTGGCTGGATTATTGCGAAGACCTGATCTTTGACCTGCGGCTGCGGCTGGCTGGCGAGCGCTTTGTTTTTGTGCCTGGGGCGCTTGCCTACTTTCGCCCACGAGCCAACCTGCGCAGCTACTTTCGCCAATACTATTTGTATGCCCGCGGCGATGGCAAAGCCGATTTGTGGCGGGCGCGGCACAGCCTTCGGTATGCGACCTATCTGATTCTCGCGCCGGGCATCGGACTGGCTGGCTGGCTGGCGCATCCGCTGCTGTGGCTCGGCTGGCTGCTTGGCGGCATGGTCTATCTCTATCGTCCTTATCAGCGCTTGCCATTTTTAATGCGCGCTGTGGATAATCGCTCGCTGCGGACCTGGCTGCTTTGCATCGCCTGGATCCCGCTACTGCGGCTGGTGGGCGATGTGGCGAAGATGCTGGGTTATCCGCGGGGCTGGCTGTGGCGGCTGCGCCATAAACCTGCGAATTGGAAGCTGCCTACCCTGTCCCAAAGCGTCGGAGAGGGGAGCTAACTTCAACGGGCTCGGGGTTTGAATCGGGCGAGTCAGCGCCTGTCCCACCTACACCGACCCTCTGTGGTGAATAATTTGCTGTCATTGCCCTGATGGGAAAATTAGAACATTTGATAGAATTCTATTATTCCTGTATACTGGAAGTAAGGATTGAGACAAGGGCAAGACGAATGAAAAAATTTCAGCAGCTATCGGCGCGGCAACAGCGCATGTTGCGCTTTATGACAGCATTCGTGCGCGAGAACGGCTATCCGCCCAGCATCCGCGAGATTGGCGATGAATGCCATATCGGCTCGACCTCGGTGGTGAATTACAACCTGAACAAGCTGGTTGATGCCGGCTTCATCGAGCGCTCAGGTCGGGTTTCGCGCGGTTTGCGCATCGTGCGCGGCATCCCCGATGTGGAGACGCCAACCAGGCTAGCTAGCAGCCAGCCGCTGCAAGTCGCGCTGGTCGGGCGCATTGCCGCTGGCGAGCCGATTTCGCTGCCCGATGATATCGCCCATCACATCGACGAAGACGATTACATTAGCGTGCCGCCGGCGCTGCTGGGCAATAGTGACGCCAGCGAAGTCTTCGCCTTGATGGTACGCGGCGATTCCATGATTGACGCCATGATCCAGAATGGCGACATCGTCATCCTGCGCCGGCAGAATACCGCCGATAATGGCGATATGGTGGCGGCTTGGCTGAAAGATGACAGCGAAACCACCCTCAAGCATTTCTATCGCCGCAACAACATGATCGAGTTGCAGCCCGCCAACCCCGCCTATCAGCCACTGCAAGTCTTGCCCGGCAATTGCGAGATCAAAGGCAAGGTGCTTTCGGTGATGCGCGCTTACGCCTAGCCCCCGCCAATGCCCAATTCCGCTTCGGCGCGCTGGCACAAGTGGGCTCCGCCAGCCGCCAGCCACTGCTCAATCGTGTCGCTCTCGGCGGCGCGGGCAGTTGCGTCGCTGTAGATGCCGACTCCCCAGCGATAATAAGCCTGCGTTTCGCGTGGCCAGCTTTCACGCGCTTGGCTGATGACGCTGGGTCCGCCGTTGTAACAAGCCAGCGCCAAGCCGACCACGCCGCCCGCAGCCCCCAGGCAATAATTCAAATAGTCGCCGCCGCGCCGCGCATTGGTATCCGGGTCGAGCATGTTCTCGCCCTCAGCGAAGTGAAAGGGCATCACTTGAAACAGCCCCCTGGCACCGGCGCTGCTGATGACATTGGGGTGCCCGCAGGATTCAATCTGCATCACAGTCGCTAGCAAGCGCGCGTCCACATCCGAGCGCGCCGCCCATGCGCCGATTTCGCCTGACCAATGTTGCACCGAGGGCGCAAAGAACTCCGCTAGCTCGACCCGCTGCCCGGGCAGGGAGCGCAGCAGGAAACTCGCGGCGTCATCCCAAAGCGGCATCAAGGCCGACAGCAGAGCCAGCGCGATAAGCAGCCACAGCGGCACATAATAGACCTCGTCGCGCTTGATAATGCCCCGTCCGCCCCGCACCTGCGCCAGGCAAAATCGCAGCCAGCCGAGAAGAGTCCGCAAGCCTCGCCGCGTCCGCTGCCGCCAGCCCGGCTGCCCGCTCTTGTTTGCGCCTTGTGTCCGCGAAGTCAATTTGCACCTTTCTTCGTCGCTGGAACTACTCTGCGAATCCGATAGTAACACAGACAATCCGCCCCTACAGTAATCCTCTGTGCCGCGCGCGCTTTTGCGATTACAATGCCTGTGGAGGCGCTGCAATGACACCCCAGACGAACCCGGCATGAGCCAGTTGACCTTTCGCAAGCGACTGTGGACCGGCGCGCCTGTCCTGGCTGATGGCGCTATGGGCACACTGCTGCATGAGCATTCCCATGCTCGCGCTGATGCCTGCTTTGACGCCATGAACCTGGATGCGCCCGGTGTCGTGCGCGGCATCCACCTAGCTTATCTGGAAGCGGGCGCGGAATTAATCGCCACCAATACCTTCGGTGCCAACTCGTTCAAACTAGCCAGCGCGGGCAAAGCCGATAAATTGGCGCAAATCAACCAACTTGGCGTGCAGTTGGCGCGGGAAGCCAGCGCGCAGAGCGGGTGCGCGGCATTCATCGCTGGCTCGGTGGGCCCGCTGGGGGTGGGCATCGCGCCTTTTGGAGCGGTCTCGCAGGCGGATGCGCGGGAGGCTTTTGCGCTGCAGTTGCGGGCGCTGCTGGGGGCAGGCGTCGACTTGATCCAGTTCGAGACCTTCCGTGAGCACAAAGAGCTGTTGCTGGCTGTGACGGCGCTGCGCGACCTGTCGCCTGACATGCCCATCCTCGCTCAAGCCACTTTTTATCACGAAAACCTGAGTTATGCGGGTTATCCGCCGGCGCGGGTCGCCAATGACCTGGGGCGGGCTGGCGTGGATGTCATCGGCGTCAACTGCGGCAGCGGTCCGGCTGGCATCACCGCGGTGCTGCGGCAGATGCGCTTTGCCCTGCCCGATGCCAAGTTCTCTGTCATGCCCAACGCCGGCTTCCCCGAGGTGGTGGGCGGGCGCATCCTTTATCCCGCCAGCGCCGATTATTTTGCCGATTTCGCCACCAGCGCGGTCGAAATGGGCGCGGCAATAGTAGGCGGCTGCTGTGGCACGAAACCCGAGCACATCGCTGCCATGCGCGCCGCCTTGGATGCGCCGCCCCGCAAGCGCATCGACCTGCACATCACCGAAAGCGCGCTTGAACAGGAAACCCAAGCGCCCGATGCCCCGACCGAGCTGGCGGAGCGACTGGCGGCTGGCATCTTCACCGCCACGGTCGAGATGGCACCACCGCGCAGTTATCGCACTGAAGCGCTATTAAACGCTGCGCGGCGTCTGCGGGCGGCGGGCGCTGACCTCATCAATGTGGCGGATACGCCGGCTGCGCGCATGAAAATGAGCGCCTGGGCGGTCGCGCATCTGCTGCAAACGCAGATCGGCATGGAGACCGTCCTGCACTTCCCCACGCGCGGGCGCAATATGCTGCGCGTCCAGGGCGACTTGCTGGCTTCACACGCTTTGGGCCTGCGCAACCTGTTTGTTGTCCTGGGCGACCCGACGCGCATCGGCGATTTTCCCGATGCCAGCGACCTCAATGATGTCGCGCCATCGCGGCTCATCCAGGTCATCAAACAGGGTATGAATCGCGGCGTGGATATGGCGGGCAACAGCATCGGCAAGCCCAGCAGCTTTACAGTCGGCTGCGCGTTGAATATGGGCGCGGAAGATACCGACCGCGAGATACGGATTCTGCGCAAGAAGCTGGCGGCTGGCGTTGATTTCGCGCTGGGGCAAGCGGTCTTTGAGCTTGAACGGATTGTTCATTTTCGGCACCGTTACCAAGAACTCTGTGGAGAAGATTTTGCGCTGCCGGTGCTGATGGCGGTGATGCCGCTGCGCAGCCTGCGCCAAGCGCGCTACCTGCACAACGAAGTCCCCGGCATACAAATCCCCGCGGACATCATGGCGCGCCTGGCAGCCGCTGGCGATGAAGCGCCGCGCGCCGGTTTGCAGATCGCGCGGGAACTGCTGGATGCGATGGCGAGCCTGGTGCAGGGCGCTTACATCATCCCGGCCGGCGACTATGAATTGGCGGCAGAGCTGGTCGCAAGCATCAAAGAGCGCGGGGGCTTGCAATGACAACAAAAGACTCTTTGCCCGGCATCGGCGCGATCGACCTGAATGTAGCGGTGATAGACAGCGACTTCTATGCCCGCCACGCCATCAATGCCTACCTGGCTTGGGACAGGCGCACGCGCGTCGTCGGCAAGTTCGCGCGGCTGGATGAGTTTCACGCTGCGCTGCGGGCTGGCGCTTTCAAGGCGCAGCCAAGGATCGTGGTTGTCGACGCCAGTGACAGCGCGACCGCCGAGCATTTGCGCCTAGCCATCGACAAGCTGCAAGCCGCAATTCCAGGCATCGACATTGTTTGCCTGGCACCCTTCGCGGACGGGGATTATCTATTCGCAGCAGCAGCGGGCGGCGCAAAAGCCTACCTGCTGAAAGCGGATACGCGCATCCATATCGCCTGGGCGCTTTGCCATGTGGCGCAACTGGCGAGCGATGACTTTCTCATCAGCGCGGGGCTTGCCGATGTCGCTGCCAAGCTGCGGCATGCGCGCTTGCGGAAGGCGCGATCCCTGGCGCAGCCACGCCTCTACAAGGATATGACGCCGCGCATCCGCCAGGCGATCGAGCTATATGCGGTGGAAGGCATGCCCCAGAAGCTGGTCGCGCATGAGATGGGCATTGAAGTCGATACCGTGCGCGACTACATCCGCCAAGCCTACGATATTTTGGACGCCCTCCACCCGGACGATACCGACTATCCGCTGGATATGCACCGCCAGGAGATCGCCTTCATGCGCATTACCGCGCTGGCGATCCCCGATGTGGAGTGACGAACTAGGCAATCGCGGAGTCGCCTGCCGAGCCGTCTTCGGCAACTTGTTCCTGGTCGCGTCGCTTGCGCACCTCAGCCATGGCCTGCGTTCGCGTCAGCAGCACCGTCTTGTCGGCTTCGTTTTCAAGCTGCTCTGGCACAGGCGCGCGCCCCGCTTCCAGGTAGGAGGCGATCGCCTTGCTGAAGGACTTGACCGGCGCTGCTTCGCCATATTGATGACGCAACTGCAACAGATTATTCATCAGCCACAAGAAGAGGTCGCCCTCCGTCCGCTGCGTCTTGCGCCCTTTGACGATGTCCAGCACTTCATATTTGCGGATGAGGTCAATCGCCGGCTTGTAGATCTTGTGATACCAGTCGGCGGTCGCTTCTTCGGTGGTCAGCGCGCGCGCCCATAGTTTTTCCAGCACCCGCTCATGCAAGAAGATATGCCCCATCAGCTCGTGATAGCGGGCGGGCGCTGTGAGTTCGATTGATTCGTGCTCGGGCACAGCGCGCGTCAAGCCTGTTTCGCTGAGGAAGTTGGCATAGGCTTCCGCCGCTGCCAGCTCTTGCCCGCTCATGCCCGGGCGCAGCGGCACGGTGGTCGGCAGGGCGACCACATGCGCCTGGATGGTCTTCGCGCCCAGTTGCCGCGCCACCGACACACGGTGGTTGCCATCGCGCACGAAGTAAGCATCGCCCACCTTGTACAGCTCAATCGGCGGCGGGCCCTCCTGGCTGTTGGCGAGGGCGTAGACGCGGCTCCAACGTTCTTTCATGTTGCTGTTCTTGGGCAGGAAGGTGGCTGTGAAGTCCTTATAGCGACCGACGCTGCCGACGATATTCTCCAGCGGGATATCTTGCACGCCTTGATAATGCTCTTCGTGCAGACGCAGACGGCTGCGGACTTCATCAAAGTTCAGCAGCTCGCTTTGCCGCCCAGTCAAGTGGCTCAGCATTTCTTGCCAAAACACACGATTCTGGATGGCTTGGAACTTGTTGACACCTTCGTTGTAGAAGGTGCGGAAGGTTGAGTCTTCGGGCATGTGATTCTCACTTTGTCCTTGTGTTTGCCAGCAAAACCTAGCAACAATGCAAAATTGATTCGCTATATGGCACAGACTGACAGACGCGGCAAAC
>VXNO01000105.1 GCA_009840575.1 Chloroflexota bacterium
CGCGCCGATAGCGAGCTGGACGTGACTATTGTCGCCAGGAAGCCGCAGAACCGCGCCATGCGCTTGGGCTTGTACTCGGAGGTTCTGGTCCACTGCAAGGACTCCTACGAAGCGATGTCCTTTGAAGAAGCGGCGCGCAATGTAGTCGGCAGCGGTCCCTATTCCTTGGCTGAATGGGTGCCCGGCGAATACATGAACTTGAAAGCGGTCGAAGGCTTTGGTCTGCGTCCGCAGGGCTTTGAAAATCTGGTCTGGCGCTTCATCCCCGAGCCGTCCACGGCGGTGGCGGAAGTGATCACCGGCAATGTCGATATCTACAAAGAATTCCCGGCGAATCAGGCCGAAGCCATCCGCAATTCTGGCATGGCGGAAGCGCGTTTCTTCCCCGGCACCACCCGCACCTACATCGGCTTCAACCTGAACCCGGACGCGCCCTTCCGCGTCGCAAACCCCGACGATGTTGGCGCCCAAGCCATCATGAGGACCGATGTGCGCGTGGCGCTGCAATACGCCATTGACACTGACGCCATCTGCGAGAATCTGCTGCTCACCACCTGCGAGCGCGCTACCAGCCTAGTCAACCCCAGCAATGCCGATCACCCGACGCTGGAGCCCTATCCCTATGACCCGGCCAAAGCCGAAGAATTGCTGGATGCGGCCGGCTATCCGCGTGGCGAGGACGGCGTGCGCTTCTCGCTCGAGATGCCAGCGCGGCGCCTCACTGGCGCGATGGCGCCCGAAGTGGTCCTGGCGACGGCGCAGATGCTGACCGATGTCGGCGTGCAGACCGAAGCCATCTTCCAGGAATCGGGCGACTGGGTGGCAGCGCTGATCACCCATGACTTGGGCCCCCTCTACTTCGGCCGCACCGGCGGCAGCGAATGGAGCGCGCAGTACGACATGGCCGATATACCGGGCCACGAAGCCGGCTGCGGTGAAGCCGAGACCAATTACACCAATTGGGACAACGACTTCTGGTGCACCGGCTGGGACACGCTGCCCTCGCTGACGGGCGACCCCGAAGCCGAGCGCGAGCTGGAAATCGCCATGCTGGAAGAGTTCTACAACGACCCGCCCTGGATCATGCTCTTCGCGGGACCGCGTACTGAGGCGGTCAGCAACCGCATCGAGTATCAGTCGCGCGCGGATTACTTCATCACTGGTTACTCCGCGACGTTGAAGGACGATATGTAGGCAAGCCCCTCGGGGCCAGTTTGTAGGGGTCAGCCGGCGGCTGACCCTCCAATGAAGACGCATGCGCGGGCGGCCCACCGGGTCGCCCCTACAAATATAGAAGTTAGGCGGGAAAAGGCTGGGGTTGGCTTAAGATGCACAAGTACATCATTCGCCGCCTGCTGCTAACTGTCGTCGTGGTGCTAGGCGTCACGCTTTTGACCTTTTTGTCCATCCACATGGCTGGCGACCCGACCTTCTTTTATGTCAGCGAGCGCGCCAGCGCGGAAGAGCGCGCGGAAGCCCGCAAACGGCTCGGCTTTGACCGCCCGCTGCATGTGCAGTATTTTGACTTCCTCGTCAACCTGGCGCGCGGCGATACCGGCAATTCTCTGGCGCATCGGGTGCCGGCATTTGACGTGGTCATGGAGCGCATGCCTGCTACGCTGGAATTGACCATCGGCGGCTTTCTGCTGTCGACGATTGTGGCTTTCCCCATTGGGGTGCTGGCGGCGACGCGGCGCGGCACGATGACCGATGGCACTTTGATGCTGGGCGCGATGCTGGGGCAATCAATGCCCAGCTTTTGGCTCGGGCTGATGCTGATTTTGTTCTTCGGCGTTACCTTGCGGGTGATGCCGGTTTCGGGGCATGTGGCTTTCCTAAAGCCGCTCTTCGAGGGGCGCGTCGATGAGGCGCTGACCAACCTGCCTGAAGCCATCCGCTATTTGCTCATGCCGACGGTGGCGGTTTCAGTCTATTCCATCTCCCGCAATTCGCGCTTGATTCGCTCCGCCGTGTTAGAAGTATTGCGGCAGGATTATGTCGTAACCGCCCGCGCCAAAGGCTTGAGCGAGCGCGTTGTCATGGTCCGCCACGCCATCCGCAACGCCCTCATCCCGATTGTGACGGTGCTGGCGCTGCAATTCGCCTTTTTGCTGAATGGCGTGATTGTGGTGGAGACTGTTTTTTCCTGGCCCGGCGTGGGGCGGCTGGTCTTTGATGCGGTCAACCAGCGCGATGTGCCACTGGTATTGACGGCGGTCGTCTTGCTTTCTTTCCTGTTCGTCAGCACCAACTTGATCGCCGACTTGCTCTATGGCTTTCTCGATCCGCGCATCCGGCTGGAATGAGTTGAGCACCCATGAGCGCCACCCAGCAGCCCGAGACAAGAGTACCCAAGCGCCGCGTCTCGTCGCTCAAGCAGCCAATCGACGAGCTATACCAGCCGCAGCCTACATATCGGCGCGCGATGACCAGCATGGCGAAGGCGCGCTACCCGGTGGTGGCGGTCATTTTTTTGCTATTGATTGCGCTCTGCGCGGTATTCGCGCAGCAGCTCGCGCCCAAAGACCCCAACCGCGTCGAGATTTTTGACACGCTCAAGCCGCCGCTCTCCACCAATCGCGATGGCGAGATGGAATATGTGCTCGGTACCGATTCCACCGGGCGCGATGTGCTGTCGCGGGTGATCTTTGGCGCGCGGATTTCGTTTTTTGTGGGCTTGGCGGCAGTCGGGCTTGGCGGCGGCGTCGGCACGATCCTCGGGCTGACAGCAGGTTACCTGGGCGGCCGCGCCGATGATGTCATCATGCGCCTGGCTGATGTGCAGTTGGCTTATCCATTTATACTTTTCGCCATCATGATGCTGACGATCTTGGGAGAAGGCGTGCTGAATCTGGTGCTGGTCCTCGGCATCGGGCAATGGGTTACCTATGCGCGCATCGCCCGCGCCGAGACGTTGGTGCAGCGCGAGCGGGAATTTGTCGAGGCGGTACGGGCTTTGGGCGCAACCGAAGCCCGCATTATGTTCCGCACCATCCTGCCCAATATCCTGACGCCGCTGATTGTCATCGCTTCTTTTAATGTCGCCGGCGTTATCTTGTCCGAAGCCTCCCTGTCTTTCCTCGGGCTGGGCGTGCCCGAAAGCGTGCCTACCTGGGGCGCTATGCTGGCAAACAGCCGCAACCAACTGCTGAGCGGCTCCTGGTGGCTGGCGGTCTTCCCCGGCGTGGCAATCATGTTTACAGTCGTATCGTTGAATGTGCTGGGCGATTGGATGCGCGATTTTTTGGATCCCCGTTTGCGTGGCTCGGGGCGGGGCTTGTGAGGTGAGGCATGACCAAAGTTGAGAACTTGCGCGGTCAGACGGCGATCATCACAGGCGCGGCGCAGGGGCTGGGTTATGCCATCGCCAAAGCCTATGCCCGCGAAGGCATGAAGCTGGCGCTGCTGGATATCCGCGGCGACTTGCTGGCACAGGTCTGTGAAGAACTGGCGGAGCTGGGCGCGGATACCTTGGCATTGCCCTGCGACCTATCGCAAGTCGAGCCGACCCAAGCCGCCATTGATGCCGCGCTGGGGCGATTTGCCGCGCCGCGTGTATTGGTGCATAATGCCGCCCTGCTCATCACGCGCAGCATGCAGCAAATTACTTTTGAACAGTGGCAGCGCGAAATCAACATCATCTTGCAAGCGGCTTTCATCCTGAGCAAAGCCTGCTGGCAGCCCATGATTGACGCGGGGGCGGGCAGCATCATCTACCTGTCGTCTGGCTCGGGCTATCGTGGCTTTATAGAAGAAGTGGCCTACAACCCCGGCAAACACGGCATCGAAGGTTTGACGAAGTGCCTGGCGCTGGAAGGCGCGGCATTCAATATCGCCGTCAACGCCGCTACCCCCGGCGCGCCCATCAATACGCCCATGTCGGCGGCAAATTATACGCAAGACCTGAAGACACGTTGGGTCGACCCCGCCTTGTTAACACCAGCGTTTACCTTCCTGGCGCGGCAGACCGGGGGCGGGCTGACCGGGCATCGCGTCGCAGCGCGCGCCGATGGCAGTTGGGATGCGATAAATCTGCTCTGAGTGAGTTGCCTTGGCAAGCTCTCTGTGTGTCCTCAGTAACCACAGGTAAGTAATGAGACTCTAGAATGCCCATTTTACCCCTACCCCAAACCCGTCTCCCAAAATGAGGGAGGGGCTTTAATACTACGGAATCGCTGGCAAAGACTCCCCTTCCCTCGTTCTGG
>VXNO01000086.1 GCA_009840575.1 Chloroflexota bacterium
AGCAACGCGTATCCAGCAGATTCGCCACTCCCGCGGGCTTAGAAATCCGCCAGCAGGCTCAAGTCGGCAGCGCCAGCCTGCATACGGCTGATGATTTGCAGCAAAGCGATGCGGTTGCGGCGCAGGGCGGCTTCTTCGGCATGCACCAGCACATTATCGAAGAAATCTGTAACCGCGGGCACCATCGTTTCGAAAGCCGCCAGGAAACCCGACACATCGCCCGGGCGAAGCTCCACCTCAGCCGCTGCACTCACAGCCGCCCACAGCGCTTGTTCGCGAGCATCCGCCAGCAGCGCGGGGTCGAATTGCTGCGGCGCTTCCTTGCGGGTGATGCGCACACAGCGCGCGAAACTATCCAGGATAAGCTCCCAATCTTCGCGGGTGACCCATTGCGAAAGCGCCTCGATGCCAGCCAGCGCGCCTGCCGGGTTCTGCGCTTGCTCTGCCAAAACCGCATTGATGACATCACGCGGGTGGTTAAATTCATCGTCCAGCCAGTTATCCAGGCGGCGGCGCGCAAAGTCGAACACCTGCGCTTGCGCCTGGTCACTGACCGAGACGGGCTGCCTCGCCGCGGCCAGGGCGATCAATTCACGCAGGTCAACCGCCAGCGAGCGCTCGACCAAAATCTGGATGATGCCCAGGGCGCTGCGCCGCAAGCCATAGGGGTCGGAAGTCGATTTTGGTGCCAAGCCCACCGCGAACAAACCGACCAGGCTATCCAGTTTGTCCGCCAGCGCCAGGAGCCGCCCCGCCTCAGTAGCGGGCAGGGTATCGCCAGCGGCGCGTGGCAGCCAATGTTCAAAGATGGCGGTGGCCACAAGCGGATTGACGCCCTCACGCAAGGCATATTCCCTGCCCATGACGCCTTGCAGGGATGTCATTTCGACCACCATGCTGGTGGCTAAGTCGGCTTTGACGATGGCAGCGGCGCGACCAGCGATGTCGATGCTGCGCGCATCCAGCCCGAGCAATGCGCCCAAAGCTGGCACCATGGCGGCGACGCGGTCGTTCTTCTGGCGCATGGAGCCAAGCTTTGCCTGGAAGGTCAGTGTGTCCAGGCGCGGCAAGAAGTCAGTCAGCGGCTTGGCGGTATCGGCAGCGAAGAAAAAGCGAGCATCAGAGAAGCGAGCGCGGATTACCTGCTCGTTGCCCTGGATGACCGTGTCCAGACGCTGACTATCGCCGTTGCGCACGCCGATGAAATAGGGCAGCAGCCCGCCAGCAGCACCCTGCACAGCGAAGTAGCGCTGGTGCTTGCGCATGACGGTCACCAGCACATCGCGGGGCAAATCCAGGAAATCGGGCGCAAATTCACCGCGGAAGGCTGTCGGCGCTTCGACCAGATTCGCCACTTCGGTCAGCAGGTCTTCATCAGCCGCCACATCGCCAGCGACTTCCTTCGCCAAGGCGCTGACCTGCGCGGCAATCACGGCTTTGCGCTCCTGCGCATCCAGCACAATGCCCTGCTCCGCGCAGAAGCGCTGATAGGCTTGCGGGTCGGTCAGCTCGAAAAGTGGCGAGCCATAGGGACGCAATCCGCGCGTCGACCGTCCGCTGGCGATACCGGCATAAGCGCAGGGGATGACCGAATCGCCAAGCAGCGCGACCAGCCAGCGAATCGGGCGCGAGAATGCCACGCCGCTTTCGTTCCAGCGCATGGATTTGGGGAAGCGCAGCCCGGCGATGAAACCCGGCAGCGCCTCCGCCAGCACTTCAGTCGCGGGCTTGCCAGCTGTGCGCACCAGCGCCGTTACATAGCGACCGCTTATGTTTTCAATGCGCAGTGCATCAACGGCGACTCCCTTACCGCGCGCGAATCCCAAGGCGGCGCGGGTGGGTTGTCCATCGGCGTCATAGGCGCGGTCGGCTGGCGGACCCTTGGCAACCGCTTCTTTATCGGGCTGTCGGGCTTTTAATTGCGACACCCGGATGATGAGGCGGCGCGGCGTGGCGTGAACCTCGATGCCTGCATGGTTCAAGCGCAGCTCATCAAAGAGCGTCACGGCGGCTATTCGGGCTTGCCGGGCAGCGCTTTCGACATCGGCGGCTGGCATTTCTTCGACGCCGATTTCCAGCAAGAAGTCGGCGGCTTGGCTGGGCGGCGCGGGCATGGCGGGGAGAACTTGTACAGCTGCGCCTGCCCAGCGCTGGCTCATTTTCATTAATGGATGGCCCAGTTGGGCGCGCTGAGCGATGTATTCCGCGGCGATCTCGCGTGTCATTTCGCGCATGCGCCGGAAGTAATTGGCGCGTTCGGTAACGCCAATCGCTCCGCGCGTATCCAGTACATTAAAGAGGTGGCTGCATTTAAGCACATAGTCGTAGGCGGAGATCAGCGCATCGCCTTCCAGCGCCCGCGCATATTCGCGCTCATAGACCTGGAAGACCGTGCGCAGCGCATCAACATCGGCGACATCAAAATAATAGCGACAGTGTTCGACCTCGTCGCTGAACATCACATCGCCATAATTGACGCCTTCCAGCCAATCAATGTCCCAGGCACTGTCTACCCCTTGCAGCGCCAGCACGATGCGCTCAATGCCGTAGGTGATTTCGACGCTGACGGGGTCGAGGCTTTGCCCGCCCGCCTGCTGAAAATAGGTAAACTGCGTGATTTCCTGCCCATCCAGCCAGACTTCCCAGCCCAGCCCCCAAGCCCCTAATGTCGGCGATTCCCAATTGTCTTCGACGAAACGAATATCGTGCTCGCGCGGGTTGATGCCCAGCGCGGAGAGCGAGCCCAGGTACAGCTCCTGCGGGTTGCCGGGGTCGGGCTTGAGGATGACCTGGTACTGGTAATACTTCTGCATGCGGTTGGGGTTTTCACCGAAGCGGCCATCGTCCGGGCGCACCGACGGCTCGACATAAGCCACGCGCCAGGGCTCGGGGCCCAGCACGCGCAGGGTGGTGGCGGGGTTGCCCGTGCCAGCGCCAAGCTGCACATTGTAGGGCTCCCAGATCAGGCAGTCTTGCGCAGCCCAGTATTCGTGCAGCTTCAAGATGGCTTGCTGAAAAGTTAGCGGCATAGGTCAGGATGCTCCCGCAGGGCAAGGCGCTGTCAGTGGGGCAGCATTATAGGCGGGCTGATAGGGCTGCGTAAGGGCGATAAAGCTGACGAGCTTACTCCCCGCCAGCGTCGCTTGCCGGCGCTTTGACCAGGTCCTCGCGGCTCAACTCCGCAAAGACCTGGTAGGCGGTCTCGCGCACGGCAACGAAGTAGTCGCTGCCACTGGACTTCAAGACGACATCGCCACTTTCCAGCGCCGCGCCAAAGGCAAGCGACAGCATCGCGTCCGTGAATTGCGGCTCGGCGATGCTTGCTTCGTTATCGGCATCCGCTCCTTCCGCAGGCTGAGTCTCGACCAACTGCTGATACTTCACTTCCACGATTACACTTGGATCCGCCATGCCATAATCATCCAGCACAGCCAAGCCCAGTGGCTCGACCAGGCGGATGGACGCGGCGTTGCGCAGGATGCTGGGGATTTTGGTATCTTCCAAGACTTCGTCCGCGCGCAAGCCGGCATAAGTCCAGCTTTCGCCATCTCGCAGCAAGGTGAACTCGCCCTGAGCATTTTGCACGCGGATTTCTTGCACATCCGCCTGGGCGATGTTGATATAGCTGGCATCGACCCAGGTGGCGATCTGCGTGGATAGCTCCCAGGCAGTTAAGCCGCCGCCCAGGTAGACCTGATTTTCATCAGCGCGACGTACATAGACGGTATCGCCGCCACCCAGGTAGAGGATGGCGCTGGCATCGCCGCCGCTCAGCTCAATACGCCGCCTATAGTCGTCGTCTTTGACTTCGAGCCGCGCGAAATTGACGGGGTTGGATGCCACCAGCCGGCGCGTATCCAAGCCCAGCAGCTTGCCCAAGGCCTCGTCGACTTTGTCGCCATCGACGGGGAAGTCATCGGCAGCCGGCAAGACCCAGCCGGCGTCCTTGCGCGCGAAGATAACTGAGTCTTCAGGCGAGCTGACGATTGTCATGCGCTCGATTTCCGGCGCGCTTAGCCCGGCAACAATCGGCTCGATGGCGCGCGATTGTGTCCCGCGGCTGCTCACAAGCGAAGCAGCCAGCAGCAAGACCTGCCCGACGAGCAAGCCGGCGAGAATGACATTGCTGCGGCTGATCATTAAGCGCCTCCTTGGCTGTCGTCAGGGCTGTATTCGGGCGGCGGCAGCTCCAGCGGCTTCTCACTGCGGCGCTGGACTTGCCAGACCAGCGCGATGCCCAGCAAGCCGAGCAGCGCGACCGCGTAATTGAGCAGCGCCCACTGGTTCTGCGCGCTTGCGCTGATGGGCGGCAGGATGCGCGCCACAGAGCCACGGCTGCGGATGGAAGCCAGCGAGACGTCTGCTGTGAAGGAATCGATGGCGTTGGCGACCAACTGCAAGTTGCTGGAGAAGCGGTCGACGCCAAAGCTCGAGGCGATCTGATAGACATTGTCATTGACGAATTCGCTGCTGCCCAAGATGACCAGGTGGGCGCTTTCGGGCGAGCGCTCAATCAAGCCGATGCCGTCGGGGGCTGCGCCGGATTCGTCCGCGAGCGCCGCGAAGGGCGAGGGCTTGTCGATGAAATAACTGTCGAACGCGCCAGCCGCGCTCACCGCCAGGGGATAGCGCGCCAGCTCCTCGCCGACCGGGAAGCCCAGCTCGGGGTAGGTTTCCAGGTCGGGCTGCGGGTTGGCTTCGGCTGTGAGCCAGGCATCCTCGCTGGACCAGATCAAGGTACTGGCGCGGGTAGCATCCAGCAGCGCCGCATCAATTGTAACCGGCGACGCCCAAGGCACAGTCAGCAAGGGCAGGCTGTTGACGATGTCGCTTTCGGGCTGCAAGCCATCCGTGCGCACATCCACGAAGAACGGGTAGGCGAGATCGACAATCTCGGTTACGAACATGCCGCCCAGGTCGCGCTGGACCTGCTGCGGGAAGGGCGCATTCTGCCAGTCCATCACCAACCCCTCGCCGATGTGGATGCCATAGCCAGCCAGCATCTCGGCAAGCCCGGCTTCATTTTCTTCGAGCAGCAGCGCGCCGCTATAAGGGTCGATGCCCAGCCGGTATTGCCCCGCCGCAATGATGACTGCCCCGCCGCGCATGAGGTATTGGTCGATGGCGTAGCGTTGCAAATCGCTCAAGTTGTGTGGCGCTAAGAGGACGAGCACATCAATAGAGGCGGGGATCTCGCCATTCTCCAAAGTCAATTGGCGCACTTCGTAGCTCTCGCGCAGGACATCTTCCAGGATGGCGTATTGCTGCAAGCTGGGCAGTTGCTGCCCAAATTGGTCGGGCGCATTAGCGGGCGGCGTCCACAAGCCGATGACTTTCAGGAAGCCCGCCGCCGACCGTTTCAGCGCGGCTTCGATGGCATTGCGAATCTCCACCTGGCTCAATGCGCCGGCTGGATAGATGACCTGGATTTCGTCAGCGGCTTCGATGACGAGGTGCAGATAAAAAGTCTCTTCGGCGAAGAAGCTGGTCGCAACCGGCTGAATCTGATAGCGGTCGAATAGCTCCTGCTCGCTGAGGCCAGCTTCGGGCGACGACATGTCGATGCGCTCAAAGAGCAGCTTGTCGGGATGGTCAGCCGCTAGCTCCTGGCTGACAGCTTGCATAGTCTGGCTGACATCCTGCATCATCGGCGGCAGAGTCGCGGAGGAATAATAAAGCGTCAGGCGCGCCGGTTGCTCAAGCGAAGCTAGCGCCGCGTCCAGGCTTTGGAAGCCGAATACGGCACGTTGGATCGCGCTGGTTAGATCGTATTCCAGGTTGCGCAGCCGCACCTCGCCGCCCGTGGCAGAAATCTCGATCAAATCCGAGAAATTGAGCGTCGCCACCTGGTCGCCATAGACGATCAAGACATCGAAATAGACATTGACCAGCGAAACGCCGCCGCGCTCATTGACTTGCAGGGGCGTGGGGCGGATGCCATAGACCTGCGTAGCTTCGCGCTCCAATTCGGGATTGGCCAGCGGGTCGATGAACTCCAGTTGCAGCTGCCCGCCCGCCAGCAGTTCATATTCGCGCAAGGCATCCTGGATGCGCGGTACCAGCGGCGCGAGGGCGGGGTGGCTGTCTTCGCTGAAGTAGCCGCGCACCAGCAGCGGTTCATTTAAGCCAGCCAGTAGGTTGATGGTCACATCAGACAAGCTGTATTCGCGTTGCTGGGTCAAATCCAGGCGGGCGAAGCTGGCGGGGGCAATCAGCAAGTTCAGCGCCAGCAGATTCAAGCCCAGCAGCCCCGCGCCCAGCCGCGCATCCAGCCGATGCGTCCGCAAGCGCGCGCCATGGCTCCAGCGTTTGCTATCCAGCGACAGCACATTCAGCGCCAGGAAGAAGATGGTCAGCGACAAATAATAAGCCAGGTCGCGGAAGTCAATGACGCCGCGCTCGATGCTCTCGAAACGGCTGCCCGTGCCAAATTGCCGCAGCAGGTCGCCCGTCGTCGCGCCAAAAAAGTCGGTGATAATGGGTGAGCCGACCGCTTGAAATGCGCCGCAGATGATGACTGTGCCGATGAGCGCAACCAGTTGGTTGTCGGTGCGCGACGAGACAAACAAGCCGATGGCAACGTAGCTTGACGCCAGGAGCAGCGCCGCCAGATAGCCGCCGATGACAGGCCCCCAATCCAGGTTGCCCAGCGAGGCCACCGTGACGGGCAAGAAAAGCGTCAAGCCCAAAGCCAGCGCCACCAGCGCCAACGCCGCCAGGAACTTGCCAGCCACCAGCTCGCTCAAACGCACCGGCATGGTCAGCAAGGTTTGCAGGTTGCCGCTGGCTTCTTCGCGGCTCCATTGGTGCATGCTTAGCGCGGGGGCAAGCAAGATGAGCAGCAGCGGCATCCACTCAAAAAGCGCGCGCGCATCGGCAATACCACGCGCGAAAAAGCTATCGACCCAAAAGAAGACAAAGAGCGTCATAACCAGGAAGACGCCGACGAAAATCAGCGCCATGGGCGAGCCAAAATACAGGCGCAGCTCCTTGCCTGTGACAGCCAGCAGCTTGTTCATGGCAGCCTCCTCAGGCGCTGGTCGCCAATTGATTGAAAAAGGATTCCAGCGTGACGGTGTCGCGCCGCAGCTCGCGCAGCGCCCAGTTGTTCCGCCGCGCCAGCTCAAAGATGCCCGGCGTGATATCGCCGCCGCCGCTGATGCGCCAGGCAGGATAGCCATCGACCGATTGCGTCGGGCGCACCTGGGTGATGCCAGCCAGCGACCCAAGCGCCGCAGCCAGCCCTGCGGGCTCGCTCTGCAAAACCAGGGTGGCATCGTTGCTCTGGCTGAGTTCGCGCAGGCTTTGGTCGGCGCGCAGCTCGCCATTGATGATGATGATGACGCGGTCGCAGATGGCTTCGACCTCCGACAAGATATGCGAAGAAAAGAGGATGGTGCTGCGTTGCGCTAAGGACTTAATCAAGGCGCGGATCTCGACGATCTGGGTGGGGTCCAGCCCGACCGTCGGCTCGTCCAGGATTAAGAAGCGCGGCTCATGCAAAATGGCTTGCGCCAAGCCCAGCCGCTGCCGCAAGCCCTTGCTCAGCGAAGCGATCGGGCGCGCCAGATAATCCTGCAAGCCTGTACCATAGACCGCCGCCGAGAGCAGGCGCGGCAAATCGGGCTGGGGCAAGCCGCGCAAACGAGCGACTAGCTGCAAGTAGCCCTGCACAGAAAGCTCAGGATACAGCGGCGTATCCTCCGACAAATAGCCGATTTTGGCTTGTACAGCGCGCAGTTGCTTCAAGACATCCAGTCCATCAATTTTCACCGCGCCCGCGTCGGGATGCAGGTAGCCGGTGATGATCTTGATAGCGGTGGATTTGCCCGCGCCGTTGGGCCCCAGCAAGCCGACGATCTCGCCCGGCTGGATATCAAAACTGAGGCTGCGCAGCGCCACGATATCGCCATAGGCTTTGGAGATTTGCTGCACATGGATCAAGCGGCTGCTCCTTTTGGTCCATCTGGCGCGCCTAAAATATCGACACAAGAAGATATACGCGCTGTGTAAGAAAACTATTGGAAGAGCTTAAAGTCTTTGTAAAATGTCCAGCCGCGTCTGCGCCAGGATGCGTTGAAAATGGCTGTAAGGGAACTGCGCGCCACCGGCATACAGCGCATTGACTGTGCCCGCCGCCACGCCCCGCCGCAGCGCTTCTGCTGGCGATGCCCCGTCCCCCAGCGCAGTAACCAAGCCCGCGTGCAGGCAATCGCCACTGGCGATGGGGTCGACCGGCTGGATGACGGGCGGCGCTGCTTGAGCGACCAGTTCCTCAGTGATTAGCAGCGCGCCAGCCGCCCCCAGCGAGACAATAACCATGCGGATGCCGCCGCGCACCAGCTCGCGGGAGGCGTCAATGATGGCTTGCTTGCTGGGCAAATCCCTGCCCATAGCGCCTGCCAATTCTTCGCTGTTGATCTTGATAGCGGCAGGCTTGGCGACGATGGCATTGGCCAGCCAAAGTCCGCTACTATCCACCCAAACCGGCACGTCCAAGGCATTCAGGCGCGCAATCAGTTGGCTAGGCGCATCGTCTGGCGCGCCATCGGGCAGGCTGCCACAGAGACAGACCGCCGCAATCGTTTCCTTTGCCGCGGCAGTTGTGATGTCATCCGCCAAAGCTTGCCAGTCGGATGCTTCGATTTTTCCCGATTCGTTGATGACCGTCGAGACGCCTTCCGCATTGGCGATGATGGTGCAGGTGCGCGTCTCACCAGCGAAGCGCGTCCATTGGGCATGGTAGCCGCCCTCAGCCACCATGTCCGCGACCATGCGCCCGGTATGCCCGCCCAGCAAGCCCATCGCCAGCGCCCGCCCGCCCAAAATCTCCACCGCGCGCAGCACATTCAGCCCCTTGCCGCCCGGCACAGCGATTGCGCCGGGGATGCGCGATATGCTACCAATGGCAAAATCAGGCACGACCATGGTGCGGTCCAAGGCGGCATTGGGCGTAACACAGAGAATCGTCTGGGACGGCATGCAGCTTGCCTCTTGCAATGCGTAGTGGCAAACCGTATACGAAGCGCCGTATCCATTCAAGGTAGAGTCGGTTAAAGGCGCAGGGCAATTGCATCAAAAAGCTTAACCACCGAGTAAAACGAGTGATTTAGGGCGAGTTACTGCCTCGCCCCTACGCCAAATCTCAGTAGAATCAAGAAATTAATGCGAAAATCCAGGAATGAATGTAAGGGCGGCCCTTGGGTCGCTCGCCGTTTTCTGTGATGATTCTGGGCGAGCCAAGGCTCGTCCCTACAGCTTCCATTCTCACGACTTACTTGGTTCTACTTCTGCGCCTCTGTGATGAATTAAGTTTGATACGGTTGCCCTGGCAGCCCAAGCTGGCAATTGCCAAGTCCGCTACTATCGCCTATAGTTGCGCATTCAATTGTCCTGGAGCGAGCCAAGCGGAGTCGTCATGAGCAATCGACCGCCTGTTTATCCCTTCACCGCCATTGTCGGCCAAGACATGATGAAGCTGGCGCTGATCCTCAATGCTATCGACATGCGTATTGGCGGCGTCTTGATCCGCGGCGAACGCGGCACTGGCAAGTCGACAGCGGCGCGCGCCTTGGCTGCCCTGCTGCCACAGATCAGCGTCATCGCCGATTCGCCATTTAATGACGACCCGGCTCGCCCCGAAAGCTGGTCGGACTTCGCCCGCCAGAAGTACGCCGACAGCGCCGACGTCCCCAGCCAAAAGCGGCGCATCAGCTTCGTAGACCTGCCGGTCAGCGCGACCGAAGACCGCGTCGTCGGCACCTTGGATATCGAAAAAGCTATCCAACTGGGCGAGCGGCATTTTGATACCGGCGTGCTGGCAAACGCCAACCGCGGCATTTTGTATGTGGACGAGATCAACCTGCTGGATGACCACATCGTCGATCTGCTGCTGGATAGCGCGGCTATGGGCGTGAATATCGTCGAGCGCGAGGGCATCAGTTTCAGCCACCCCGCCCGTTTCATCCTGGTCGGCACCATGAACCCCGAAGAAGGTGACCTGCGCCCGCAATTGCTGGACAGGTTCGCGCTTTCGGTTGATGTTACCGGCATCAAAGAAGCGCGCGAACGGATCGAAATCCTCGAGAGGCACATCGCCTATGAAAACGGCCCGCTGGACTTCAAAGCGGAATGGCAGCCTGTCGACCAGCAGCTATCCGACCGCATCGCCGCTGCCCGCGAAATCATCGACCAGGTAACGCATACTACCCAGGACCTGCGCGTCATCGCCAGCATCACCAGCGACCTGCGCATTGATGGGCACCGCGCCGACCTGGTGATTCTGAAAGCCGCGCGCGCCCATGCCGCCTACGAAGGGCGAACCGTCATCAATGACCGCGATATCACCCTGGCCATCCGTCTGACCATCCCGCACCGGCTCAAGCGCGGCCCTTTCAATGATGCCCAAGCCGACCTCAACGCGGTCGAATCAGCGGTGGATGAAAAACGGCAGGAACTCGGCGAAGGCGAAGAAACGGGCGAGTTCAGCGACGAGAGCGACGAAAACGCCGCGCAGTCTAAAAAAAAAGTGAGTCGGTAAGCGGCGAAGGCGAACAGACCGAACAGGAGCTCAGCCAAGCCGAAGCCGCCCCGCAAGATGTCTTCCCCACCTCGGACGCGCGCTGGTGGGAAGGCGGACAGCAGGTTGAATCGCGGGCGGAGTTCGAGACGCGCAAGCTGAACACGCAACTGGACAGGATGACGCGGCGGCAATCCGGGCGGCGCTCGACGACCCGTACCGATCGCAAACGTGGGCGTTATGTGCGCGCCAAGCAAGCCAGCGAAAAACCGCGCGACATCGCCTTTGACGCCACCCTGCGCGCCGCTGCGCCCCATCAGGTTGAGCGCGAAGAACAATTGCAAGAAACCGGCATGGCCTACGCGCTGCGCAAGAGCGACCTGCAAGAAAAGGTGCGCGTGCGCAAAGCCAGCAACCTTATCATGTTCACGGTCGATGCCTCATGGAGCATGGCGGTTTCCGAGCGTATGCAAGCCACCAAAGGCGCTATCATGTCGCTGCTGACCGATGCCTATCAGCGCCGGGACCGCGTCGGGCTGGTCGTCTTTCAGAAAGACCGCGCCTCGCTGGTGCTGCCGCCCACCAATTCCGTCGTGCTGGCGAAAGAAGCCATGTCCGATATCCCGGTCGGCGGCAAGACCCCGCTTTCGGCAGGCTTGCTGATGACCTACGAAGCCGTGATGCGCGAGAAGAACCTCAACCCTGATGTCATGCCGATGATGATCCTGCTCACCGATGGCGCGGGCAACGTGTCTATCAGCGATACCGTCTCGCCACAGGACGAAGCCCACTCAATCGCGCGCCGCATCCACGAAGCCGACATCCGCACGGTCACCATCAATATGGAACATGTGGCGTTTGACCAGGGCCTGGCGCAGCGCCTAGCTGACCAGTTGGGCGGGCCTTGTTATACGCTGGCGCAGATCCGCGCGGATAACCTGCTGGATACCGTGCGCGCGGAGATGGAGAAGGTGTAGGAGATGGCTCAGCTAGAACCGTCTGATAATCACCCATACAATTGCCGCGAAGAGCGCAATTATTGAAATTATCAGAAGTTCAACTGTGAGTAATGAATCTGGCATAAGTTACTCCTCAGCCTGTGGCTTCGAAATAACAATACCACAACAAGCGCCAAGCCAGCAGATGCCGCAGGTGGCGGTCAATCAGCGCACCGTCGCTCAACATCGGTGTAGATATAATAGGGAAGCCGCTGCGTGCCTACATTGATGCCAACGGAGACAGTCGCGCGGCTGCTATTTTGACTGTGATAAACCTCGCTGATGCTGCCGGTATAGCGTGGCCAGGGCGACCAGCCGCCTGTGCGAATTTTGATTGAAGCGCCTGGATCGTCTTCACTGGCTGTGTGGATGGTAACCGAGCCAAGAGCATGACCGCGCGATGTCAGGCTGTGTGTGCAGACGCCCGTATCATCAGGGAAATGCCAGGCGGGACTCGCTACTGACAAGCCTAGAATCGACAGCAAGGCTAAAATCAGCAACAGTGCCGCGCCGAATTTCTTTGACATCGGGTAATCGCCTGGTATGTTTAGGAATCAATGTCATATACATAACAATTTCGCAGAAGTCTTTATTGCTACACTGAAGGATGGAAAACACCCGCATGAAACCACTCCGCGTCATCGACCTGCAAGGCAGCCCCTATGCCATGGGCTACGTTCATGGAAAACGTTTCCATGACGAAATCCACATGTTCACCGAAGACCGCGTGCGCCTGTGCATGGACGAAAAATGGACGGGGCACAGCCTTTCGCGCGCTGCCGTCATTGAGCTGGCGGAAGCCTGCGTCGCCGAGCATATCGCCTATGCGCCGGAGCTGATGGAGGAGCTTCGCGGCATGGCGGACGCGACCGGGCTTAGCCTGGCGGAGCTGGTCATCAACAACGGCTTCACCGATTTCATCGATGTCGTCTACAATTGCGGCGGGCTGGCGCGCCCGACCTCGCGCGTTGCCAACAATTGCACGGCATTTATGCTGCCGGGCGCTCGCAGCGCCGCGGGGGTCGGCTACTTCGGGCAGACCTGGGATATGCACGCCTCGGCGACGCCTTATGTTATTTTGCTGCGTGGCGAACCCGACGATGCGCCGGCTTTCCTGGCCTTCACTATCACCGGCTGCGTGGGCATGATCGGCATGAACAGCGCTGGCATCTGCGTGGGCATCAACAACCTGATGGCGGCGGATGGGCAGATCGGCGTCACCTGGGTCTTCGTGGTGCGCAAGATTTTGCAGCAGACGAGCATTGATGCGGCGCTGGCTTGCTTGACAGAAGCCAAACTCGCCGGCGCGCACAATTATATGCTGATGGACAAACAGGGGCGCGGCTACGAAGTCGAAGCCATGTCCACGCGCCAGCATGTACGCCCGCTGCGCGAGGAGACCATCATCCACACCAACCACTGCCTCATCCAGCAGAACCTGGACGCCGAGCGCGAACGCCCGCCCGAGTCGCAAGCCAGCTCCCGCAATCGGCTGCTGCGCGCCCAGGAATTGCTGGATAATCCCGCCGCCAACCTGGATGACCTGATGGCGCTGACCCGCGATGAAGTCGCCATCTGCACGCGACCCAAGCCGCCTATGCATGTAGAAAGCTGCGGCGCAGCCATCATGTGCCCAGCCAGCGGCGAATTCTGGGCGGTGTGGGGTCCGCCCGCCGATGGCAGCTACCAGCGTTTCGTCATCTGAATAATTACCACAGAGGCGCGGAAAGCGCAGAGGGCTGGTGTAGGGACGAAGCGGTGACTCGCCCGTTTCAATCCGCCTAAGCCCACTCCCGGCAGGTCGGGAAGCGAAGCGCGCAAGGATTCTGCTTTTATCTAGCGAGCGGATTGACAGATTGCCGCTACAAGTCGACGGTTTCGCGTGGATTCACAGCGTAAATCCATTGCTTACCTCTCGGTGTACTCGGTGGTTAAACATTTGACGCGATTGCCTTGGGGGCAGGTTTTTGTACAATTTGTATGAATATCACTTGTAATTTTCCTGCATTGTGTATCATTATAATATAAGTAGGAATTGGAGCAGCGAGATGAACATCGGCATTCCGGCGGAGATCAAACGCGACGAACGGCGAGTGGCTCTGCCACCGGCGGCAGTGGGCGACTTTGTGCAGCGCGGGCATCGCGTCTATGTGCAGCGGGGCGCGGGGGTGAGCAGCGGCTTCGCGGATAGCGATTATGCCAGCCACGGCGCAAGCTTGCTCGCGGGGGCGGCAGACGTCTGGGCGCGCGCCGACCTGGTCATCAAGGTCAAAGAGCCGCAGCCCAGCGAATACGAATGCCTGCGCCCGGGGCTAATCCTCTTCACCTACCTGCATTTGGCGGCAGAAGCGGCGTTGACTCGCGCGCTGCTGGACAATCATGTAAGCGCAGTCGCTTATGAGACGGTGAGCGATGCGCGGGGCCGGCTGCCTTTGCTGGAGCCGATGAGCGAAGTCGCGGGGCGGATGGCGGCGCAGGTCATTTCGCATCATTTGGAAGCGCCGCAGGGCGGGCGTGGCTTGCTGATGGGCGGTGTGCCTGGCGTCGCCCCGGCGCATGTGGTCATCCTGGGCGCGGGCACAGTCGGCGCGAATGCCGCCAAGATCGCCCTGGGCATGGGCGCGCGCGTCAGCTTGCTGGATATCAACCTGGAGCGGCTGCGTTACCTCAGCGAAGTGATGAGCGGCAACCTGGCCACACTCTATTCCACGCGCAACAACATCGCTGAGTCGCTGCGCAGCGCCGATGCTTTGATCGGCAGTGTGCTGATTGCGGGCACCAAAGCTCCCCTGCTGGTCACGCGCGACATGCTGCGGCTGATGCCGGCGGGCAGCGTCATCGTCGATGTGGCTGTCGACCAAGGCGGCTGCGTCGAAAGCACGCGCCCGACTTCGCACAGCGACCCGACCTACTTTGTCGACCAAGTGCTGCATTACGGCGTGCCCAATATGCCTGGCGCTGTGCCGCGTACCTCCAGCCTGGCGCTGGCAAATGCCATCCTGCCCTATGCGCTGAAAATCGCTGATAGCGGGCGGTCTGCGTTGGCGAATGACCCGGCGCTCATCGCAGGGGTAAATACCGCTGCGGGGCATTGCACGCACCCAGCCATCGCGCAGACATTCGGGCTGGACTATGTGGAGCCCTGGCGCGCACTGCAACCAGCTTTTATCTCAGCCACAGCCCCCAGACAAAGCCGAAAGGCAGGCCTGCAAGCCGTCCCGGAAGTTCTGGCGGCGCAGTAGCCTCGCTCCAATAGAAAGCTACAGGGGCGCAGTATTGCCAGCTTGCGACTGGTCATTGCTGGGTGAATCTGCCAGACTCGCGCAATGAATCTTCAGCAGGCTCAACAAGCGAGCAGCGCGTGAAGGCAAACAGGAAGCGCCTGGCATTCAGCGGCGGCATCTGCATCAGCGGCTTATTCGCCTACCTGGCTTTTCGTGGCTTGCATCCAGAGCAAATGCTGCGGAGCCTGGGCAGCATCCAACTGGGCTATGTGCTGGCGGGCATGTTGGGCTATGGGCTGGCGATAGTGGTCATCGCGCTGCGTTGGCAATTTCTGCTGCGGGCGGTGAAGCTGGTACCGCTGCGCGCGCTTTGTGAGCTGGTGACGATTGGCTATATGGGCAACAATGTCTATCCGCTGCGGGCTGGGGATGGCTTGCGCATTGTGCTGCTGCGGCGCGATCATCAAGTGCCGCTGGCGCGCGTGACCACCGTTGTTGTCCTGGAGCGCGCCTTTGATGGCTGTGTGATGATCGCCTTTGTGCTCATCGGGCTGCTCTTCATCGATCTGCAATCCAGCGAAGTCGAAGGGATCCTGCGCCTGGCTGCGCCGGCATTTGTGGCGGCGATGCTGGTGGCTTTGTTCCTGGCCGCGAAGCCCGATCTATTGCGCGCGCTGGTCGGCTGGCTATCGAAGCGGCTGCCCAGCCGGCTGAGCCATTTGCTACTGCGCCTAAGCGAAGATGTTATCGCCGGCTTGAAAGGCTTGCGCAATCCGCTGCATTTCTTGGGCGCGGTCCTAAGCTCTTTCACCACCTGGAGCATCGAAGCGGGCACCTATTGGCTGGTTATGATGGCATTTTCGATGCGGCTGGATAACGCCTATGCAGTGAGCCTGCTGATCTGCGGCGCGGTGAACCTGGCGGGCATCATCCCAGCCTCGCCCGGGCAGATCGGCGTCAACGAATTCATCACCGTGGCGATATTGACCGCCTTGGGCGTGCCGGCGGCGCTGGCGGGCACCTATGCCATCGTCGCGCATATCGCTATCTGGCTGCCAAGCGTGCTGGGCGGGCTCTATTTTCTGCTGCGGAAGGGCTTAGGTTGGGCGGATATCGGCCGCGCTGGCGAGCTGGAAGGCGTTGGCTAGACGCTGATTGCCGTATCAAAATGCCGCAGCAGAGGGCGCAAGTCCTCCCACAGCCGCTCAGGGATAGGCAGTTGCGCCGCCGCCAGGCTGGATGTCGCTTCGGAGGGGACGCGGGCGCCGGGGATGGTCGAGGCGACCTGCGTATGCCGCGCGCAGTATTGTAGAGCTACCGCCAGCATCGGCACAGCATAATCGGCGCAAAGTTGCTGAATGCGCGTTACATGATGGAGGCAAGCTTGGCTGAAGATGCGATTGAGGTAGCGCGTTTTGGCTTGAGGACCAGTAACGAGCAAGCCTCGTTCAAGCGGGGTCGCCACAACCAAGCCGACATCATGCGCGGCGGCGGCGGCGAAGATCTCGCGCTCGGCGATGCGGTTGATCAAACTCCAGGAATCGGCGATGACCGCGCAGTCGAATTCGCCCGTCTTGATATACGCGAGGTTGGTGGACGGGTCATTGGCTGCCGTGCCGATATGGTCGATGATGCCCTGCCGCTGCAAATCCCGCAATGCGCCCAGCGCGCCCCGCTGGGATAACACGAAGTCCATCGGCTTCCCCATGGCGTCATGGATGTAGACGACGGGCAGCCTTTGCAAGCCCATGCGCTCCAGGCTGGCGTAGACGCTGCCTTGCACCCCCGCATAACTGAAGTCGTAGCCGGCATGGCTGCTGCCCGCTTTGGTGGTGATGATGAGGCGGTCTTTGGCGGCTGGACGTTGGCGCAGCGCCTCGCCGAGCAGGCTTTCGCTTAGCCCCCGTCCATAGAGCGCGGCGGTATCAAAAAATGCGCAGCCGCTATCAATCGCCGCAAGCAGAGTCGCCAAGCCCAATTCCTGGTCGACCTGGCTAGGCGCGCCGGCATATTCGCCGACCGTTTGGTTCTGCGTGGGGATGCCGACAAATGCCGTGCCGATGCCTAGAATGGGCAACTGTAGTTCGGTGCGCCCCAGCCTCTTGTGTTGCATCATCGTCGCCCGGCGCGTTTGCCATTGCCGTTGCGGTATTCAGCCTCAATCTGCTCGTCTGTCTTGCCAAAGCGCCGCCGCCGATTGCCGTATTCCACCAGCGCCCGATAGAACTGCTCGCGGTCAAAGTCGGGCCAGAAGGTCTCGGTGGTATAGATTTCGCTGTAAGCGCCTTGCCAGATGAGAAAATTGCTCAGGCGAAACTCACCGCTGGTGCGGATGATCAAGTCGGGGTCGGGCAGGTCGCTGGTATAGACATACTCACTGATGGTGGCTTGGTTAATCTCTTCGGGCGGGATGCCAGCGCGGACGATTTGCTGCACAGCGTGTACAATTTCGTCGCGCCCACCATAATTAAACGCCACATTGAGGATGAGCCGCTGGTTGCCCCGCGTGTATTCGCAGGCAGCCTGCACTTTCTTCGCCAGCCGCTTGTCGACGCCGTCCAGCTCGCCAATATGTCGGATCTGCACGCCCTCGTCATGCAATTCCGCCAGTTCGCGGTCGATGACCATCTCCAGGATGCGCATAAGCAGCAGGACTTCGCGGCGCGGTCGTGACCAGTTTTCGGTGGAAAAGGCGTAGATGGTCATGATCTGCACGCCGAACTCCACCGCGGCGCGGATGATGCGGCGCAAGTTTTCTGTGCCTTGGCGATGCCCTTCGCCACGCGGCAAGCCACGTCGCCGCGCCCAGCGTCCATTGCCATCCATGATGATGGCTACATGCGCCGGCACTTTCTGCAATGCCGGCAGGCTATTACTCATACGCGCGCGTTGCAGCTCTGTCGTTAATACAGTCATGCTCGCTTCCCGGGCTGGCTGATTATGGGGTGGCTTTGCTGACAACTCCATGTACACATTGTCGTGGCTCACACCTTAGCGTCAATCAGCGGCACAGCTAGACTTCCATGATGTCCTTTTCTTTGTCCGCGCCCAGCGAGCCGATCTGCGCGATGAAGCTGTCGGTCAGCTTTTGCACTTCGACCTCGCCGCGTTTCTTTTCGTCTTCGGAGATCAGCTTTTCTTTTTCAAAGTCTTGCAAGTCGCTGTTGGCGGAACGGCGGATATTGCGAATGGCCACGCGGGTATCTTCCATACGGCGGTTGAGAAACTTGACCAGCTCCAGGCGGCGTTCGCGGGTCAGCGCCGGCATATTCAGGCGGATATTCTCGCCATCGATGTTGGGGTTGACGCCGATATCCGACATCTGGATGGCTTTTTCGATATTGCGGATGGCGGATTTGTCGTAGGGGCGGATGAGGATTTGCATGGCTTCGGGCGTGGAGATGCTCGCCAGTTGCCGCAATTCGCTGTCTTGCCCGTAGTATTCGACTGTGAGCCGGTCGACCAGGGCGGTGCTGGCGCGTCCGCTGCGCATGCGGCTCAGCTCATCGCGGAAAACCGCGAGCGTCGATTCCATTTTGCTCTTAGCTTCATCCAAAATGTCTTCGATCATGGCGTCCACTCGCTTCTATTCTGCCTTGCTATTCGCATCTGCGCTTGCCTGATTATAACGCATCTGCCCGATAGTGTAAGCGACAAACTCGCCGATGCCGCCGGGCAATCGCAGCGACTTGACAAGCAGCGCGACTCGGCGGATACTCCCGTATAAGAATTGAGTAAGTCCTATTGAGGCGAGCGCAATGCGTGAAGGGCTCGTCAGCGACTCCGCAGAATCGGCCAATCTGCGCGACCGCATCATCACAGCCAGTGTGCTCGTGCCAGTGGCTGTATTGGCGTCGCTGGCTGGCGGCTGGCTGTTTCTGTGCCTGGCGCTGCCCCTCATGTGCATCGGGATACTGGAGTTCTTCGTCATGGAGAAAGACAGACCCATGCAAGGCAGCTCCTTGACGGGCATCCCCACCGCTCTGGCCATCGTGCTGGGCTTTTATTTGGGCAGCGACTGGCTGTGGCAAGCCGCATTGGGCTTGGGGCTAGCCGCAACCTTGGCGCTGGAGATCGCTCGCCAGCCGCGGCGACCTGATTACGCCCTGGCGCAGGTGGGCACCACCCTCTGCGGCATTCTTTACCTGGCTTTCCCGACCGCCTTTTTGGTCAGCCTGCGCAATCGTCCGGAAGATGGCTTGATGTGGCTGTTTGTGGTCTATGCCATTACCTGGGGCACAGACACTTTTGCTTATGTCTTCGGGCGATTCTTCGGCAGGACGAAGCTGGCACCGCTCATCTCGCCCAACAAGACGGTGGAAGGCGCTATCGGCGGAATCATCTGCGCCTGGGTGTTGGCATTTTTTATCTTGTTGGTAGCGGGCAGGCTCGAGCCGCGCCTGGCGCCGATGATTGTGGTGGGCCCCTTTCTGGCGGTGGGTGGCGACCTCTTCGAGTCGGGGTTGAAGCGCATCTTCCGCGTCAAGGATAGTTATGTGGCGGGTTTCAATGTCTTCCCCGGGCATGGCGGCGTGCTGGATCGCATTGACGCGCTGGTCTGGGTGGCGAGCTGGGTCTTCTTCTACCTCGTGAGCAGCGGGACGGCATAGAGCCTTTTGTCGCGGCTGGTCGCATGCGCTATACTCTACATAGCGACTCGGGAAAACTGGTGCTGCCATGCCAAAGTTCGAAACGCAAGTCTTGGTCAATCGTCCCGTCTTTCAAGTATTCCGTTATGTGGGCGACTTTCACAACGATGTGAACTGGCGCAATGTACAGAATATCGGCATCACCAGCGGCGATCCCATCCGCACTGGCTCCATGGTGGCGATGACGCGCCGCATCATGGGGCGCAAAGGCTTTGTCAACAGCGATGTAACCGACTTCGAGCGCAACAAGAAGATAGTCCTGAAGGGTTCTTACTGGGGCTTCCCCTTCATTTCCACCATCACCTTCGACCATCGGGGCCAGCAGACCAACGTGCGCGAGACTCTGGAAATCCGCACGCGCTGGTTCTTCTGGTTCGGGGCCTTCTTCAACTTGACCTTGAAGGGCGTGCTGCGCCGCGAATGGGACACGCTAAAGCGCCTGCTCGACTCGCACGCCGATCTCAGCTCCAAGAGCAAACGCAGCTAGACAAGCATCGTCTCGCCCGCTTTGGCTTTGCCGTCACCGATGCCGATAGCCAGGGCATACTGGGCGATTAGATGCTGTGTGGAGAAATGCTGCATCAACTGGAAGAAGTAATACAGGATGATCGACAGCGTCGCCCCAGCCGCGCCCGCAAAGCCACCGAATACACCCCCCACCAGCGAGCTAATCATGCCATAACCCAGCGACAGCAAGACCATGTACAGCAGCAGGAAAGCGCCCCAGCGCCAGTTCTGCCGCGCGATGCGCATATTGTGCCGCAACTGCCAAGCCGCGCGCTGATTGCCCTCAGCCGCCATGCGCGCCATGCCTACGAAGTAAGCCCAGCCCATCACCGCCGCCGCGCCTATCGTCAGCAAGAACACCGCCATACCCAAAAAGCCATTGATGGAGCCCAAGCCGCTGGTAAAGCCTAGCACGACCACCTCGCAGAAAATCAGCGCAAAAAATAGCAAGGCATAGCCGATGCCCGCCAGCAATAGGTACAAGCCAGCGATCATGTCGCGCCCGAATTGAATCGCCGGTAGCTGCTCGTCGTCTCGCAGCAGCGCGCGCAGCACCGACACGCTGTAGCCAGACAGCCACAAGCCGCTGACCACCGCCACAGCGAACATGCCAAACATGCCCATGATAGCAGGACCGCCCAGGCCAACATCCGGCAGCTCCAGGTGGCTGACATCAGGCGAGTTCACCCAATTGTCAAGCGCCGCCTCGAAGCCCGCGACATCGAATGAATTGAAGAAGAGCAAGGTGAATAGCGCCATAGCGATCGTCATCACCAGCACGATGCTGAAGACCTTGGCGAAATTGACAAATGGATATCGTAACGCGCTGGAAAAGTTCATCTGCCGCCTCTGTGTGATCATTGGAGAATTGCTCATAGCTGCTTGGAAACCAGTCTAACACAGCTTTCGCCAACTAGCGAACCTCTTCCAGGCGGTCGTGGGCGGGTGGCGGACTGGGGGAAAGCGCCGAAATATCCGCATAGCACTCGGCCGTCACCGCCACATCCAGCGCCGCCAGCGAGTCTTCCAGTTGCTCCAAGTTGCGCGCGCCGATGATAGGCGCAGTAACGCCCGGATGCGCCAGCACCCAAGCCACAGCCAAGGTAGCGGGGGCAATGCCACGTTCGGCGGCATGCGCGGCGAAGTCGGCGGCGGTCTGATGATAATCAGCTTGACCATAGCGCTTGATGTACATCTGGTTTTCGATCAGCCGCCCCGTTTGCGGTTTGTTTTCATGTCGATATTTGCCGGTCAGCAAACCGCCGCCCAACGGACTGTAGGGGATGACGCCGATCTGCTCTTGCTGCGCCATAGGCAGGATTTCCACTTCCGCCTGGCGCTTGACCAGGTTGTACATTGGCTGCAGGCATTCGATGCGCGCATAACCCGCCTGCGCCGCGATGCCCTGCGCTTTCATCACCTGCCAAGCCGCCCAATTGCTGACGGCCGGGTAGAGGATTTTGCCATGCCGCACCAGGTCGTCCAGCGCGCGCAGCATCTCGTCTATGGGCGTATCGGCATCGTAATGGTGCAGGAAGTAGACATCGATGCGGTCAGTTTGCAGCCGTCGCAGGCTGTCTTCCACCGCCAGTTGGATATGCCGCCGCGACGCGCCGCCGGCGTTGATATCGCTGCCCGCCTTGGAAACTACTTTGGTCGTCAGCACAATGTCATCGCGGCAATCGGCGATCAGACCGCCCAGGATCTCTTCCGAGCGACCGCCAGCGTAGACATTGGCGCAATCAAAAAAGTTGATGCCCCGCTCACGACAGCGATGAAACATGCGCGCCGATTCGGCTGCGTCGGCGATGTCGCCAAAAGACATCGTACCAAAGCAAAGTGGCGAAACCTTCACGCCTGTGCGCCCCAAGATGCGGTAGTCCATGTTGATTTTCTCCCTGTTGATTAATCCGCTGCCAGCCGTCCCTGCGCCACCAGCTCGACCTGCCCGCCGACATAAATTGCCATCTCACCCGCTTCGCGCTGGGCTCGCAGATGCAGCAGCGATGGGCGGCCAATTTGATAACCTTGCTCGGCGCGCAGGCGCAATTCGCTCTCCGCGAAATAGCCATATTCCAGCATGTATGCCGCGATGCAGCCGCCGGCGCTGCCTGTGGCGGGGTCTTCGGGCGCGCCATAGATGTCGTCCAGGACGCGCACATGGATGTCGTTTTTGTCATGAATCGTCTCACGGCAGAAGACAGCCGGCCCAATCGCCTCATGCGCGCCCAGCAGCGCCCGCAGCCGATCAAGATTGACCCAGGCTCTTTGCAGCGCTTCCAGGGAGACCACCGGCACCAGCACAAAGGGCAAGCCGGTCGATACCTCGATGATGGGGAAGCGCGGGTCGATATCAGCGGCGTCGATATTAAGCACGCGCGCCAGGTCCTCCGCGGAGAATTGATGCCCAAAGCGCGGCGGATTCTGGCGCATCCACAAGACATCATCCGCGCCGAAGGCAACGGGAATCTGCCCAATCGGCAGATTCAAGGTCAGTTCAGCGACAGGCGCGCCGATGAGTTCGCGCTGGATGATGTAGGCTGTGCCCAAAACGGGATGACCAGCGAAGTCGACCTCGACCTCAGGCATGAAGATGCGTGTATTGTAGCCGCCATTCTGCGGCGTCTCGGAGGTGACAAAAGTAATCTCGGAAAAGTTGATTTCTTTCGCCAGTTGCTGCATCAGCGCGGTCGGCGGGTTGCCCAGGTAGACTGCCAGTTGGTTGCCGGTGTACTTGCGACCGATGGTGAAGACATCAACGATGAAGAATTCCATTTGCGCCATCAGTTCGCTCGTTCCTTCGCAAGTTGCCCAGCCCAGCGCGGCGGCGGCTTATGCGCGGCGGCTTGCAACAGGCGCCCATAGTGCTGTGGTTTGCGCTGGTGCATCAAAGGGAAGAGCGCCAGGTATTGTTCACGCATATCAGCGCGCAGCACCGCGTCTATCACCTGGTCGCTATCGCGGCTGGCTTGAGCGAGGACATTGCCCAGCGGGTCGCAGATGAAGCTGCTGCCATAAAAGGTAACGGCATTTTCGTGTCCCGTACGGTTGCAGGCGGCGATAAATACGCCATTCGCCACGGCGTGCCCGCGCATCACCAGCTGCCAGGCGGCGGCAGAATCGAAATCGGGCGCAGTCGGCTCGCTGCCGATGGCGGTGGGATAAAATATAAACTCCGCGCCTTCCAGGGCGTAAATGCGCGCCAACTCCGGGAACCATTGGTCGTAGCAGGTTGGCGCAGCCAGCTTCAGCGCGCCGATATCGTGCACGGGATATTGCCCCGCGCCAGCAAAATAGTCGGTCTCGTGATAGCCATCGCCGGACGGGATATGCACTTTGCGGGTGAGGCCTTTCAGCCTGCCAGCCGGGTCATGCAGGGTGGCTGTGTCCCAGTAGTCGCCAGCCGCATCGCGTTCAAACAGGCTGCCGATGAGAAACACGCCGTGCCGCCCTGCCAGTTCGCTGAAGAAGCGCTCGGATACGCCGCCGGGAATAGGCTCTGCCCAGCGAAATCCAGCTCGGTCGCGCACCCCAGGGAAGTAGGGCAAGATGGTGAATTCGGGCAAACAGACCAGCTCCGCGCCGGTTGCGGCGGCCTGCGCCACCAGCTCGCGATAGAGCGCTTGTGTGCTGGCCTGGTCGCCCGTCCAGCGCCCTTGCGCCAGGGCGATGTGCAGGTCTTTCATGCCCCTGCCTCCGCGATGATCTCTTGCGCCGCTCGCTGCCCGGTGTGATATGCGCCGTGCACCGTCGCCGCCATGTGATGGGGCGCGCTGGCTTCGCCCGCCCAATAGAGTGGCGGCGTGGGCTGCGCCAGTTTGTCACGCGCGGCATAATGACCGGGCAAACAGACACTATAGCCGCCCAGCGCAAATTCATCGTAATTCCAAGCCACCCAGCGCGACTTGCTGGCGCGCAGGTCGGGCTGGTCAATCTCTTCGCGCAGTGTCGCCAAGCTTTTTTCGAGCGCGGCTGCTTCGCCCAGTTCCAGCAATTCCCGTGCATAATCGCCGGTGGCAAATGCTGTCCAGACGACCGAGCCGCCTTGCCTGCCCAAAGAAGGCGACCACCACATGGGCGGGCAGCCAGCCGCATAGATCGCGCCGATTTTGGGGTCGAGTATGGGCGCGTCAAAAAGGTAGACCAGCTTGAGCACGGGTCCCATCTGCAAGCCAGCCAGCGCCTCGTTTTTGACAGCTGGCAGAATAGGCGCGAACCGCACCCGCGCAGCTTGCAGCACTGCCAGCGGCAAGGTAATCACGGCGACATCGGCGCAGTAGATCTCCCCAGAAGCCGTATGCGCCCGCAGGCCATGCGACCAGTCGATATGGCTGACCGCGCAATTCAGATGAATATCCAGCCCCGCCGCCAACTGCGAAGTATAGGCGTAATAGCCATCCAGAATGCGGTGGTCGCTGTAATCTTCGTTGGCATCGCTGTCATGGAACAAATGGGCATGCGACTTGGCATTGAGGAAACGCATGTCATCGCCCTCGGCATTGGCGAAGGAGCGCTGCGCATAACGCATTTGCGCCGGGCTGAAGCCGATGCGCCGCAGGTAGCTGCCCAGGTCTTCGTTATCGCGCGGCTCAGGCGCGTCGCCCAACTGCCAAGAGCGCGTTACATCCAGCTCGGCTGATTGCGCACGCGCCTCGCCCATCGTCAGCCATTCGCCGCTTTCGGTGCGGATCATGGAATCATCAAGCTTGTTCCAGTGCCAAGTACGCAAGCCCAATTTGCGAACCCAGCGCCAGGTATTGACTTCCGCGCCGCGCCCGTGGATCAACTCCGCGCCGAACTCGACCGGGATATCGGCAAAGTCGCGGTTGGTCCAGACTCTCCCGCCGATGCGATCTCGCGCTTCCAGCACGGTCGCGTCTATGCCGGCTTGTTTCAGATGATGGGCAGCCGAAAGCCCGGCGATGCCCGCGCCAATGACGATGACGTTCATCTAAGTTCAATGTTCTCCAAAATAGGGATTCTCCCACATCAGCAAAACGCCGGCGTTGCCTGCGGACGGCGCCTCCATGTAATCGCGAACTAATTCGCTTCCGAACTCTGGAGGCCGCAATCCACATTTTATCATTCGTGTCACTAGCGGATCCGACTTGTTTCTCCGAATCACCTCTGACGCATAGTCCTCCAACTCCATCTCTTCAGCCGCCTGCTGGTATCCAACAAGTAGAGGCACCGCGTATACACCTTGCAGACCTAACTGTACAGCTAATGTTAAGCAGGAACGAATGAGAGCGCTGCCCATTCCGCCACCACGATACCGGGGGTCAACCCAGAGCAACACAACATAGAGCCATAGTCCATCTGGCTCATGACCGGCGAGCGTTTTATCGCCAATTGCTTCAAGCCAAGGAAGAGCGTCTTCATAAGGCGTCCGAGAAGTCCTCAACGTGGCGCAGACACCAAAGTTAGCGGCACGTCGATCGCCTATGAATTGCCCTTCAGGAAATCTTTCGACGTGAGCCTGGAAATGATCATAGCCGAATGCCAGATGACGTATACCGGTGCGCCATGGGGGCGCTCTAAGAATATAGCCTCCCTTCCAACGTTCTACGATATAGTTGTCGACTTCTGGGTGATAGTTGCCATTTGGCATCTGAACTGCCCCAGTCAGAATCAAAGAGCGCTACCGCGCTGAGTAATCCGCATTCTCCCAGACAATTAGCACTCCCGCGTCGCCAGCCTGTGGCTCGTCGTCATAGTCTGTCACCACCTTCACCGCGCGGAAGCCACGATTCATCTGCATGGTCACGGTCGGGTCTTTTATCTCGCGGGCGATGACTTTCTGTCCATATTCGCGCACATCCATCTGCTCGGCGTAGTCGTGATAACCCATGAGCATGCCGACCGCATACCAGCCGCGCAGGTTGAGGGCGCGCGCCAGATCAAAGCGGACTTTGTATAAAGCCGTGCCGATGCCATTACGGCGATAGATCGGGTTCACCGCCACCTCCACGCCATAGAGCCAGTCGCCTTCGGGCTCGTGCGCCGCCAACTGGTAATCGCCGATGGCTTCAACCCAAGGCAGCACGGGCGCGGTGGGCGGGCGCGATGTGCGCATGGCGGATGCCATGCCGACGGCATTGCCCGCGCCGGGACCGCCCGTGCGAATGGCGACGAATTGCCCCTGCGGGAAGCGCTCAATATGCGCCAGGATGTCTTCTTCACTGAAGCAGCCTGCTTCTTCCCTTTGGTAAGCATAATCAATGGTAACGGCTGCCGAGCCCGCTGTCCAATGCTGGGTATGCAAAATGGAGATGCCTGGCAAACCCAACAGAACATCGCGCTCATCGTATTCGCGCAGCCACCAGCTATCGAAGCTCATGTGCAAGATACGCTGCCCCTTTGCGTCGGTCGTATAGTAGGGTTCGTAGGGGTCGATTTCCTCGCCAGTCTCTTGGCTCGCTTTTTTCGCGGCTTCTTCGATCAAGTGCTTTTGGATATCCGGGTAGTCGTAATCGAGTATCCGCTTTATATCGGAAGCATCGGGAACATCGGGTTGGTCGTCTTTGTGATTTGACATGGTCGGTATCTACCTCCTCTTTATTTTCCCCCTCGCCCCGACAGCTCGGGTGGAAGCGCGACTTAGGGGACATGGGATTATGGACGCGTCGCCACCGCGCCCCTACATTTTCCTGGCGTGGCGATATGGTCGAAGGACGAGCCAATGGCATCGCTCCTACCAAGCACTCTATGCCTCCGTGGCGAATCAGTGGCAGCCACCCCTACAATAAGTTAACGTACATACTAGGTTTGCGCAAGTCGCGGGTGGGAAGGCGCTTATCTCGTGTCCAGGTGGTTTCGGCGCTCACAGAAAGACGGTTCGCTGCTGGCATTGCCGACGGCGCTGTGGCTGCTGGTCTTTTTTGTGCTGCCTTTGGTAATTGTGCTGGGCGTCAGTTTGATGTCGCGGGGGCGCGGTGGCGTGGCGCAGATGCCGCTGACCCTAACGCATTATGAACGCACCTTCGGCATCTTTTCGATCATTTTGTGGCGGTCGATTGGGCTGGCTGGCTTGACGACGGTCCTTTGCCTGCTGGTCGGCTATCCGCTGGCATTTTTTATCAGTACCCGCCGCCGGCGCATCGTCCAGCAGAGCGCGCTCTTCCTGGTCATCCTGCCATTTTGGACGAACTTCCTCATCCGCACCTATGCCTGGCGCATCTTGCTGGGCGAAGAAGGCACGATCAACGGCGTCCTGCGCGCGCTGGGTATCATCGGCGAGCCATTGCAACTACTGAATACGCAATTCGCGGTGCTGGTGGGCTTGGTGTATGGCTTCTTACCGTTTATGGCGCTGCCCATATTCGCGTCGGTCGAGCGCTTCAACTTCCGTTATGTGGATGCCGCGCAGGACCTGGGGGCGAATGAAACGCGGACTTTCCTGCGCGTCGTCTTGCCCTTGACCATGCCGGGCGTGCTGGCGGGCTGCGCGCTGGTCTTCATCCCATCCGTGGGCGCATTCGTCACGCCGGACTTGCTGGGCGGCACCAAAGGGCTGATGATTGGCAATTTGATTAACAACCAGTTCGGCGGCTCGGGCAATATGCCGCTGGGCTCGGCATTGTCGATTGTGATGATGGCTGTGGTGATGCTGTCGCTGCTGGTCTATGTCTTCGGCAATCGGCGGGGGGCGGGGTTGTAATGGCGCAGGCATTAATCAACGAAGGCGCGCTGGGGCGCAACCGGCGCGTCAAGCGGCTGGGCAGGCTGTGCCTGTGGCTGAACCCGCTGGTCGCTTATTTCTTCTTGTGGGCGCCTATCCTGGTGCTGGTGTTATTTTCATTCAATCAGAGCAAATCGGTGGCTTCATTCACTGGCTTCACACTGAAGTGGTACAGCAATATCCTCAACAATGTAGTCGGCGCGGAAAGCGCGTTTTCTACCGAGCTCATGCTCAACGCCTTTCGCAACAGCCTGTTCGTGGGCGCGATCGCCACAGCAATTGCCACCGTCCTGGGCACCATGATCGCCCTGTCCATGGCGCGCGGCAGCTTCCCTGGCAAGCGTCTGCTGGACGGCTTGCTCTTCCTGCCGGTGGTCATCCCGGAGATTACGCAAGCCATCTCGCTGGCGATCTTCTTCAAAGTGGCTTTTGACTGGATTCACCTGCTCAGTGGCGAGCGCGTCTTCCCCGGCTTCCACACCATCATCATGGCGCATGTCACATTCAATATCTCCTATGTGGCGATTGTCGTGCGGGCGCGGCTGGCGGATATGGACCCGACCCTGGAAGAAGCGGCGAGCGACCTGGGCGCAAACCCCTGGCAGACCTTCTGGCGCGTCACTTTCCCCTTGATTTTGCCTGGCGTGATCGCGGGCGCGCTGCTGGCATTTACACTGTCGCTGGACGACTTCGTCATCACCTTTTTCACTTCTGGCGTGGGCACGACCACCCTGCCCGTCTTCGTCTATGGCTTGCTGAAACTGACTGTCACGCCCGAGGTCAACGCCATCTCGACAATTATGATGCTTTTGAGTACATTTCTTATAGGCATCTCGCTGGCATTGCAGGGGCGTGGCGCGTCCCGAAGCTAGTCCATTTTTGTATTCGCTGAGGAGGAAAAACATGAAACACATTCTTGTTCTGATACTGGCGGTATTGCTGGTTTTCCCAGCCGCTGCGGACGACGACATGGCGGCATGGAGCTGTCCGGAAGGCTATGAAGGGCAGACGCTGAGCATCTTCAACTGGTCGACCTATATCGCGGAAGACACTGTGCCCAATTTCGAAGCGGCTTGCGGCGTCACAGTCAATTACGACATCTACGAGAGCAACGAAGCCATGCTGGCGCGCATCCGCCAGGGCAACCCGGGCTATGACCTGGTCGTACCCAGCGGCGGCACCGTGCAGCGCATGGCGGAAGAAACGCTGCTCGTCCCGATTGACCTGGAGATGATCCCCAATGTCGCCAATGTAATCGAAGACTTCCTCGCCCCGGCTTTCGACCCCGAAAATATGTACTCCCTGCCCTACCAGTGGGGCACCCTGGGCGTTGGCTATCGCGTTGATGCCTTCCCCGATGGCATCAGCAGTTGGGATGACATTTGGGCTTATGACGGCAGTGTCGCCTGGATTGACGATCGCGACTCGATGTTTGGCATCGCGCTGACGATTTTGGGTTATGACCCCAATACCACCAACGGCGACGAAATCAACGAAGCGCGTGATTATCTCATTGAACACGGCGGCAATGTCGTAACGGTCGCCGCCGATGACGGACAGGTCTTGCTCGAGCGCGGCGAAGTCGATGTAGCGGTCGAATACAGCGGCGATATTTCGCAAATTCAGTGGGACTGCGAATGCGAGGATTATGCCTATGTCCTGCCCGGCGGCGTGGGCAATGTCTGGTTCGATAACATGGCTATCCCGGTTGATGCGCCCAACCCCGAACTGGCGATGGTCTTTATGGACTACATCCTCGATGCCAAGGTCGGCGCGGACTTGACGAACTACATCTGGTACGCCTCGCCCAACCAAGCCTCGATCGACTCGGGCTATATCGACGAAGAAATTCTCAATGACCCGACGGTCTTCCCGCCCGCCGACCAGATGGCGAACCTCTTCGTCATCATCGACAAAGGCGCGGAAGCCGAGCAACTGATCAACGATGCCTGGGACGAGCTGCTGATTTTCCTGGGGCAATAGCCCCCACTTCGTAACATCCCCCCGATACGTCGGGGGGAACAAGGCGGGTCGGTCAAATCTATGACTGCATTCGACGTAGAGCTCATCGACATCGTCAAAGACTTCGACTCCGGCGGCGGGCGCGTGCGGGCGGTCGACCATGTCAATGTGCAGATCGCCGATGGCGAGTTCTTCGCGCTGTTGGGACCCAGCGGCTGCGGCAAGACGACCACCCTGCGCTTAATCGCCGGTTTTGAACAACCGTCGTCGGGGCGCGTCTTAATCCGCGGGCGCGCCATGGAGGGCATCCCGGCTTATCATCGTCCTGTCAACACGGTCTTCCAGGATTACGCGCTCTTCCCGCATCTGACGGTCGAGCAGAACATCATGTTCGGCTTGCAGATGGAAGGCGTGGACAAAAAAGAGGCGCAGAAACGGGCGCTGGAATCGCTGGAGCAGGTGCGCTTGCCCGGCGTGGGCAGGCGTCGACCGCACCAGCTTTCGGGCGGGCAGCAACAGCGGGTGGCGCTGGCGCGGGCGCTGGTCAAACAGCCGGCGGTACTGCTGCTGGACGAGCCACTGGGCGCGCTGGATTTGAAATTGCGCAAGAATATGCAGGTTGAGCTCAAGGCGCTGCAGCGGGATGTAGGCATCACTTTCATCTATGTAACGCACGACCAGGAAGAAGCCATCACCATGGCCGACCGCATCGCTGTGATGAACCAAGGCGAAATGCTGCAAGTCGGCGGCCCCAAAGAAATCTACGAGCGGCCCGGCACGCACTTCGTAGCCGACTTCATCGGAGAGACCAACTTCGTCGATGGCACTTTGGTAGAGCGAGATGCGGACGGTTTTGGCAGGGTCAAGCTGATGAACGACGCTGTTATCCGCGCGCAGCTTTCGCATACGCTGGCGGCAAGCGATGGGCCGGTGCTGGTGGCAATCCGTCCTGAGCGCATCACTATCAGCCCTGCCAATGCCGAGCCAGCTGAGCGGGGCACAACATCGCTGCCCGCCAAGCTGGTCGATAGCCAATACATCGGCACGGATACGCGCTACATATTGCGAATCGGCGAGACAATTGAGCTGGTGGCGCGCTTGCAGAACCTCGACGACAGGCCCAAAGCGATATTCGCTGTCGGGCAGGCGGTCACAGTCCGCTGGAGCGATGCCAGCACGACAGTCCTGGATCACTGAGGCGGCTATGCCACAAGCCCTGCTCGCCCCCGACCAGATCGCCACGATTGACAGCTCCGCGCATCAGCCATTGGATGCCAAGACCGGCTTCGTGGTGACGGAGGAGTTCAAGCGCTTCAACCAGAAATACGACATGTTCAATCGCGCCGTTTGGGATGAAGAAGTGCGTTCGCCGCGGGCGCAGAAATTCTTCGAATCCTACTTTACCGACCTCGCGCAATTCCGCACGGTTGAGGGCTTCCAACATCGTGATTATGCCCTGCGCAACGCCGCCTGGTACATCGCCGATTTCACCGCCGACCTGCTGGAACTCTCCGACGACCGCAAAGAAGGCTTCCTGGACAGCTACACCATGTTCCGCGAGGGCGCGACCCGGCAGCTAAACGCCCCGCCCGAGCAGCACAGCGCGGAGCTGAAACGGGCCGCCCGCTTCCTCGGCTGCGATGCCGTAGGCATCTGCGACTTTGACGAGCGCTGGGTGTATACACACCGATACAGCCGCCAGCAACTGCGCGACAAGGAGATGGATTTGCCCGCCGGCTTGACGCATGTGGTCGTCATCGTGAATGAGTTGGATCATGAGACCATCCGCACAGTGCCATCGGCATTGAGCGGGGCGGCGACGGGCCAGGGCTACAGCCGCGACATCATCGGCGCGCTTTCGGTGGCGCAATACATCCGCAACCTTGGCTATCGCGCTGTCGCCAGCCTCAACGATACGGCGCTGTCTATCCCGCTGGCCATCCAAGCCGGCTTGGGACAGTACGGGCGGCATGGCTTGCTGATTACGCCGCAATATGGTCCGCGCGTGCGCATCGCCAAAGTCTTCACCGACTTGCCGCTGCTGGCGGACGAGCCTATTGATTTCGGCGTTACAGAGACCTGCCATCTCTGCCGCCGCTGCAGCGATGGCTGCCCGGTTAAGGCGATACCGGCGGACGCGCCGAGTCTCGAAGCGCCCAACAACGTCTCGCACTTGCAAGGCGTCAAGAAGTGGACGATTGATGCCCGGCGCTGCTTCCAATTTTGGGCGAATCAAGGCACGGATTGTTCGATCTGCATCCGCGTCTGCCCCTACAACAAAGATTTCAGCAAGCCATTTAACCGGCTTTTGGGCTGGATGTTGGGCAATCGCTGGCGGCGGCTGGCGCTGTGGCTGGATGAAAAACTGAACTACGGCGAACGCAAACGAGCCGGCTGGTGGTGGCGGGCTGCTGATGGCTAAGTGGCTGGCGCTTTTGCTACGTGGCTGCCTGGCGCTGGGCTGGACGGCGCTGCTATGCCTGCTGCTGCTCCAGCCAGAAGCCGACCCCCTGCTCGACCTGGGTATCCCCGAAGGCGAGAACACGATTTTGCGCGAGCTAGCTTTTGGCGCGGTGCATCTGGCTGCCTTCGCCTTCACATGCAGCTTGTGGACATGGACGTTTGTAGCGCGCTTTCGCCTGCAATCCAGTCTGCTGGCGGCTGTGGCGATATCGATCGCGCTGGGCTGCTTCACCGAGCTGGGGCAATCCCTCACGCCTGACCGCTACCCGTCCTGGCTGGATATCGGCGCGAATATCACCGGCGCTTTGATTGCCGCGCGCCTGATGTGGCACCCGTCAAGCCCTGTCGAACTATCCGTGTAGGGGCGAGGCGCTGGCTCGCCCGCGCTAGCCTGCACGATACTCCGGGTTCTGCCAGACGATCAGCGTCGCCCAGTTGTCGCTGGCTGCGTCTTCGATATAGTCGCGCAGCAAGCCACGCACTTCAAAGCCGCGCCCCAATTGGAAAGACAAGGTGTTGTCGCGCAGTTGCCCCTGCACCACCTTGTCCACATAGTTTTGCGGCGTCATGGCATGTTTGTAGTCCGCGAAGCCGGGGATCAGCCCGCCCGCCACGATGCCACGCCGGTTGAGGCGCTGGACGATGCCTTTGCGCGCCGCATACAGCCGCGAGCCAATCCCGCGCCGCCGATATTCGGGATGCACGCTGATATCGCTGCCGTAATACCAATCGCCGGCCGGGTCATGCTGGCTGTACCAGCCGCCATCGATGATCTCTTGATAGCTGTGCTGGGCATCATCCAAGTCGAAGTCAATCAAAAAGCCCGAGCCCAAGCCGACAACCCGCTCGTCGGCCAGCGCCACGAAATTGCCTTCGGGGAAGAGGCGACAATGATTAAGAAAATGCTGCGCATTCATCAATTCGCCAGCGGCAAGCGTGGGGAAGCAATCACGCTGCAGTTGCTCCAGCGCGGCGGCATGTCGCGGCTGGATGGTTTGGATGCGGATGTCGTCCATAGCTGGTGGATGCCCTGCCCTTGCCGATAGCTCCTGAGAAGTATCGCCCGATTCATGCCAGAAATCCAAAATTGGACTGCAATGGACATAACGGGTTTGACTGGATTATACTAGCATGGATGCCAGCGCGAGAATACAAGCGAGGTGAAGACATGGCTAGCAATGGACAACAGCCAAGCTCAAACGGAACCGGCACGGACAAGGTCAAACGCGGCTTGGCGCAGATGCTCAAGGGCGGCGTGATCATGGATGTGGTTACCCCCGAGCAAGCCAAAGTCGCCGAAGACGCCGGCGCAGCGGCTGTCATGGCGCTGGAGCGGGTGCCGGCGGACATCCGCGTGCAAGGTGGCGTGGCGCGCATGAGCGACCCCGACATGATCGAAGGCATCATCAACGCGGTTTCGATCCCCGTCATGGCAAAGGCGCGCATCGGGCACTTTGTGGAGGCGCAAATCCTCGAAGCGCTGGGCGTCGACTATATTGACGAGAGCGAAGTGCTGACCCCCGCCGATGAAGAGCACCACATTAACAAGTGGACTTTCTCTGTGCCCTTCGTTTGTGGCTGCCGCAACCTGGGCGAGGCGCTGCGCCGCATCAACGAGGGCGCTGCTATGATGCGCACCAAAGGCGAAGCCGGCACCGGCGATGTCGTCGAAGCCGTGCGCCATGCTCGCTCGGTCAATGGCGAAATCCGCCGCATCAGCTGCATGGAAGAAGACGAGCTCTATACCTACGCCAAAGAGATCCGCGCGCCTTATCACCTGGTGAAAGAGACGGCTCAGCTGGGGCGGCTGCCGGTGGTCAACTTCGCTGCTGGTGGCGTGGCGACGCCAGCCGATGCCGCGCTGATGATGCAGTTGGGCGTGGATGGCGTCTTCGTCGGCAGCGGCATATTCAAAAGCGGCAACCCGGCGCAACGGGCAAAAGCCATCGTCAAGGCGGTTACGCATTATCAGGACGCGCAGATCCTGGCTGATGTCAGCCGCAACCTGGGTGAAGCCATGGTCGGCATCCATGTAACGCCGGATGAGGTCATCCTGGGCAAGCGCGGCTGGTAGACTCCACCGGGCAATCGCATTAAATATATTGGTAGTGGTGGCGCGATAAGTGATATGAGATGAAAATGCTCCCTATGATACA
>VXNO01000100.1 GCA_009840575.1 Chloroflexota bacterium
CAAAACGCTCTGAACCGCAGGAAAGACTCCCCTTCCCTCGTTCTGGGGGCAAGGGACCGGGGGATGGTCCCGAGCACACCGGCTGGTACAGCTTGTCAATCGATGGCACGAAGTTTGATAATCCTTCCGTTCACCGGGTGTATCCTTGGAATTTTCCGCCGCTATACAATCCGGGCATGGATAAGATAGGTTTGCACCCCGCTGAGGGCTATACGGTCACCGTAACCTGGCATCCAGGACCGAACTCGACTTATCCGAAGAAATCACTATCCGCCCGTTATGAGCCGCCGCGCACCAACAAGCCAACAGCAACGCCGACCAGCACGTTGACGCCTACGCCGACGGCTACCCCGAAAGCGCAACAAGAGCCACAGCAGGCAGAAGAGCCGCAACTGCCCACAGACGGTAGCCTGGGCATGATCTTCCCGAAGAAATCCAAAGACCACATCACGGTCGAATGGAACGATCTGAATGGCGTCAGCCTCTACATGCTCGACATTTTCACCAGCAGCTATAACGATTTCGCCATCTATTACGCCAACGAGACTTCGCAGACCTCGCATGACTTCGGCGGCTTGCGCGCGGATACCGCCTATTTCTTCCAATTCATAGCGCTGCTGCAAGACGGGAGTTCAGTAACTGAGCATGGGCAGGCGCGCACCGCGTCCTAGCGCGACACCTTGCCACGAAATCGCTGATAGCCCTTCCCTCGTAGCTGAGGACTGGGGCGCGGGCTAGCCCTCTGTGATGCGGAAGAGCCTACCCGCGCCCCTTGCATAGACTTCGGGGAAGTTCATCTCATGCGCAGTCGGCGGGATGACCTGGTACTCGCCCGCGAACGATGGTCGGATTGTATAGACATATTCATAGACGCCGCGCGGCAGATAACTGGCGTAGATGCTGGCTTTTTCATCGTGAAATTCGATGGCGTCGAAGCGCCACCTGAGCATGGGCAGGCGCGCACCGCGTCCTAGCGCGACACCTTGCCACGAAATCGCTGATAGCCCTTCCCTCGTAGCTGAGGACTGGGGCGCGGGCTAGCCCTCTGTGATGCGGAAGAGCCTACCCGCGCCCCTTGCATAGACTTCGGGGAAGTTCATCTCATGCGCAGTCGGCGGGATGACCTGGTACTCGCCCGCGAACGATGGTCGGATTGTATAGACATATTCATAGACGCCGCGCGGCAGATAACTGGCGTAGATGCTGGCTTTTTCATCGTGAAATTCGATGGCGTCGAAGCGCCACCAGCCCCAGCCTTCCGCTCCGTCGATGCGCTCGCCGCCTGGGGATGTGCCAGCTTGACGACTGGTCGCCAACGCGGGATTAATCGCCTCCACGCCAGCCGGGAAGAAATCCTCAATTACGACATAGCGCAGTGTATTGGGCGCGACGATCCGCAAGCGCGCTTGCAGTATTTCCCCGACCGCGGCGCTGTCTAGCGGCGTCCTGGTTTCATCGCCCAAGCGCGTGTAAGTGCGCGAAATTTCCAGGCCACGGCTGACCGGCTGCAGGGCGGGCAGGGGCAAATCAGCTTGCAAGCGCGCGGTGTAATACAAAGCGCCAGCGCCGGCACCGCGTTGGAATGCCAGCAGGCTGGTCTCGCCTGGCAGCAGTTGATCCAGGCCGACTTGCAGCAAATCGTCTTGCAGGGCATTGTCAGGCAGGGCGGCATTAGCGAGCAGTTGCTCTTCATTGAGGGCGGCGCTGTACATGAAGTCGGGCGCTAGCTCGCCGCTATGCAGCAGCCAGTTGGTCAGCGCCAAAATCGTCCAGGTCGTCTGCTGCAGGGAGCGCCAATGCCCCTTGGATTCGCGCGCGGCAACCAGATAGCGGACGATATTGGGCAGCAGTTCGCTTTCTGGGCGCAGCAAAAGCAAGCTGTCCAAAGCCAGCGCGGTACTGCGAAGATCCGATGACCAATTCCAGCGGTCGGCATAACTCTCTTCAAAGAATGTGCCGGTGGCGCGAATAACCGCGCGATTGAGCAGCATCTCAACCAGCGCGTCCAGGCGCGTTGCATCTTGTGGACTCAGGCTGTGCAGTGTCTGCGCCAGAAAAGCGACCGCGTCCAGGTTGAGTCGCTGGCGGCTTTCAAATAGCTCAGCGCTATGTTCGTAATCCGGCGCGCCGGACATCGCCAGCGCAAACAACATGAATGCCTGCCGATTCAACTGCCAGGGCTCATCCACCAGCGAGGGATGGATCAGCGCGCGTTGCAAGTAATTCTGGGCATTGCTGATTGCCACGGAATCGACGCGATAGCCTTCAAGCTGGGCGATTGATAAACCATAGAGCGCATAGGCTGTGGTCGTGATGTCGCTATGCTCGCCGCCGCACCAGCTCCAGCCGCCATCGTGCAATTGCCGCTCGGTCAGTTCCAGCAAGGTCGCGGCGGTCAGCGCATCCAAGTCAGCCTTGCGCGCCGCGTCCGCCAAATCCAATTGTTGCAACGCTCGGTAACTGACAATATGCGGCAGGAAGCGGCTGACCAGGCTGGCTGCGCAATCCCAGTGGCGCGTAGTTTCTGCCTCCAGGAAAGCCAGGCTCTCGGTCAATGCGCCCGCCAGCGATGTTTGCAGGCGGATTTCCAGGCTGCCCGCCCGCAAATCCAGGTCATTGGGCAGGCGCAGCGCTTCCTGGCGCGTCCCCGCCTCGCCAAGCTGCCCAGCCGTGCCGACTGTCTCCGCAGCCGCAAAGCGATACACGGGCAAGCTGCCTTCGTCATCGATGCTCACGGGAGAGATGCTGGCGTCGCTGAACAAGCCATCATCACTGCGTACAGCAAAATAAGGCGCGACCATCTCGACAGCGCTGACCTCAACCTGCCAGGTAACGCGCTGCCGTCCGCCCGCCGGGATGCTGATTCGCCGCTGCTGAAGCTCGCCATCCACCAGCTCCAGCCCAGCCAGGTTGCGCAGGGAAACGGTGGCGGATACCTGCGCTTGGCTATTGTTGTTGACGATGGCAGCCAACTGGGCGCGGTCGCCAACGACGAAGAAGCGCGGGGTGATCGGGCGGATCAACAGCGGGCGCGCGCTGCGCAGGTCGGCTGTCTCTTCGCCCAGAAGCAGCTGGCCGCCCGGCGACTTCGTCCAGGCGCGGGCAGCCAGCCGCCAGGTCGTCAGGTTGTCGGGCAAGCGCGTAGAGAAGCTCGCTAGCCCAGCCGAGTCCGTCTCCAGACGCGGATGCCAATAGGGCGTGTCGATGAATTCGCTGCGGATATCGAAAACGGCTTCGTCAGCCAGCCCACCGCCACGACCGCCACCCATGCCCATATCGGCAGCCATCGCTTCCATAGCCATGCGCGTTTCAGCCGCCTGCACTGCCAGCGGGCTGGAGGTCCGCAGTCCCAGCGGCTGGCGACCATAGAAGCGCTCCAATAGGGATGGGTTGACTGGCTCGCCCAGCGAGAGAGCCGCCAGATCGGTCAATGCCAGGCCCACTTCTGCCTCGACGGGCGCGCCACGATAATCACTGACCTGCACCCGCCAGTTGATCGTGTCGCCGGGGGCGGCGTTTTGGCGGTCGGGGCGGATGTCGATGTCCAGCGCCTTGCGTTCAGTATCGACAGCCAGCTGCGTCATGCCCATGCGCCAGTTGAGAGACCGATTGTCCGCGTCGGGCTGCGTGATGAAAGCGCTGACGTAGATGCTCGGCGCATGCTCGGGCAGGATGTCAAATTCGTATAGCTGCGAATTGCTGTGCAAGGTCAGGACTTCGCTGTGCAATACCTCGCCGCGCTCGATAGTTAGCAGCGCCCGCGCTTCGCCCTGGAATGGCGATGTGATAAGCACTTGGGCGGTTTCACCAACGCGATAGTCACTCTGGGCGGGCACGATATCAATATGTCGGTCATTTTGCGCGCGCCAGGCGATAGGCTCCTCGCCAGCCACCCAGTGGCTCGTCGAGGTGCGAATCTCATTGCCCGCGGAATCGCTGGCTGTGGCAGTGATTTTGTAGACGCCCCCCGCCGGCGGCTGGTAGTCGAATGCCGCCTTGCCTTTCTCATCCGTCACCAGGCGGCCGCTGCTGACGGGGATCTCCTCGACCGTCCAGGTCGTATCCACGCGCCCGCTGATTGGGTCTTGTTCTTGCTCGGCTCGCCAGCGGATTTCGACTACTTCGATATCCAGCGGCTGGTCGGCGATCGACTGGCTGCCCCAGTCAACGGCGATGAGCTGGATGCGGCTATCTTCACCCGCGCGGACGACTGCGTTTTCGGGGCGCGCGCCAATATAAAACAGCCCCTGATGGACGATCAAGCTGGTCTGTTCATAAATTGCCTGCCCCGACTCGTCACCGATCGAAGCCTCTATCCGCCAGCGCTGGCTCGCCTCCTCCGCGCCTAGCTCGCCAACCAGTTGGAAGCGCGCTTTGCCAGCCGCGTCGGCGCGCAGCTCGCCTTGGGCAATCAGGCTTTCATCTATGTAGAATTCGCGCCCAGCTGCGTCATAGAGGTCGCGTTCGCCGAAGTCGTAATTGCCTGCACCACTGTATTCAAATGCGTAAGGCGCGGACAAGACGACGTAATCGGCATTTGCCCCCGAAACCACGCCCCCGAAGAAGTACTTGCCTTCCAGGGCAATTTCGGCGGTAGCGCCGGGCAAGATTTGACTTGGCTCAGCGCTCAGCGATACTTGAAATTCCGGCAGACGGTACTCCGCCACCAGGAAGCTGGACCACCCGTTGGCTTCGTGGATGCCGCCCTCAGCAAGCAGTGCGGACGAGACAAAATAATGCCCAGGCGCGGCATCGGGCGACAGCGTGAACTCGCCATGAAAACTGCCGTATTCGCTGAGTGGCAACTCCTGCTCGTAGACCACATCGCCACGCGAATCGCCGAATGTAACCAATATGCGGGAAAGCGCGGGGGGCGGGTAGCTGACATCGGCTTTGGCGCGCGCCAAGCCACGAAAATAGACGGGCTGACCGGGGCGATACACGGGGCGGTCGGTATAGACATAGACTTGGTGGTCGCTGGGGTAGAAGTCGGCGTCAATGCCGAATTCCCAAGGCTCCACGCCATCCGTCCAGTTGGAGTATCCGATGCCAAAGTGCTCGCTTGTCTCCAGCACGGCGGCATACCCCGCATAGCGCCCTTTGTCTGGCGGCAGGTCAATCTGCGCGATGCCTTGCTCGTCACTGATGCCGCTGCCTATCTCACTGGAATCAGGACCGAATACAGTGATGCGCTCACCGCGGATAGGCGCGCCGCTGACGGCATCAAGCGCCCAGATTGTCAGCTTTGTGGCCGATTGTTTCATCGTCAGCAGGGCATCCGCCACAGCCAGAAAATGACGGGTCGGCACCCAGCGCGTATCCAGCCCGGGCGCGTTTAGCTCGACGTAATAGATGCCCGCTGCCAAGCCACCCTGCGCAAGTGTCACGGTCTCGGTCTGGCGGGTATTGCCTTCCGCGCCAGGGATGCGCCAGCTTTGCAGCCAGCCCGATTCAGGCGGGGCGAATCCCTCGGCGGGGGAATACCGTTCCGGGTCGGTCAGGCGCGCGATGAAGTCATCCAGCGAAACGGCGTACAGCGCCAGATCGACATGCTCGACGCCGCGCTGATAGAATTGCAACTGGGTCGGCGGCTGCGCGCCAGAAAAAGCGACAGCGTTGTGATTGACAAAACCGACTTCTGGCGGGCGCGGCTCGGTCCTATAGGCGAAAGTAAGCGGCTGGGTGATGGCATTGCCATAGATGTCCTTCATGCCAGCGGCGACTGTGACGCGGTAATCCGTATCGGGCTGGGCATCGAAGGCCAGAGCGTAGCGGTTGTTCCAGTCGCTGTAATAGGTGGTTGGCTCTTCAGATGGCGCTGGCTCGATGCGCACCTTGCCGTCCAGCGAATCAATGTCCATCGGCGATGCGAAATAGAGTGACAGCCCATACGCGGAGGCGTCGCGCTCGCCAGCGCGTGGTTCTGTGGCAATGATGCGCGGCGGACCGACCGTCGTATAAGACCAGCCGGGCGCTTGAGCAGCGCCAGCGATGTGCAGACTCGGCAGCAATTCGCCGTCAAAGCTGGCTTGGTAGACCGTGTCCAGCGCCAGCCGCCGCTCAGGGATATACGCGAAACCCAAGCCGTCTTCCGCCCATTCGAATGCGCCGCCGAGGTTGGGGCCGTCGCTCTTGGGCAGGGCTTGAAAGCGGAAGGCGCGCTCGACCCGATTTGGCGACAGCGGCTGGTCGAAGCGCACCTGGATGCGCGGATTCAGGATCAAGTCATCTGTGCCGGGCGGCGGATCGATGGCGACGATGGCGGGGGATGCCGTTGTAAAAGTCCAGCTTGCCGCGCCAGCCATGACTGCGCCATCCACAGCAGCCAGGTCGGCAGCAACCCTCACATTGTATTGCGTATCGCCGGCCAAGGGTTCGGATGGCGTGTAGACATAGACCGCGCTATTGACCCATTCGCCATTGCCAGCCACTGCGGGCGACAAGCTCAGCGGCTGCGGTAAATCGTCCCTGGCCGGCGACAAGACAAGTGGAACGACCGGCGCGTCAAATGCCACAGTAATGGCGGAATCGACCGGCGCGAGCGAGCTGTCCGGCATCGGAAAAGACTCCGCGATAGCAAGGAAGCCGACGGTCGAAAAATCAACATGGAAGGCATCAAGCAAGGGCGCGCCATCTTTGGCAGCCAGCGGCGCATGCAGGCTAAAGGTGTACTGCTGGCCGCGCTGGTAGCTGCCGTCGGGCTGGAAGCTGAGCGAGTATTCATCACAACGCAACTGGCCCCCAGCGGCGGGCTGCATGGAAAAAGCCGCTTTTGCAGCCGCGCAATCCACCCGGCGGTTGAATGACAAGGTTACCGCCTCGCGCAAGCCCAGTTGGCTCGCCGGGGAAGGCTGCGCATCAATGACCTCCAGATAGGCGGCATAACTGACCTGCGCCGTGAGCTGGAGCTCGCCAGCCAGCATCAATGAAATGAACAAGGCAAATGCCAGACTGACATGCCTCCGCATAGGACTTGCCTCCCGATCGTTGTCCCTCGCGGACAAGTATACCGGATAGCCGCGCGACCACCCCTGCTCAAAATAGCGTCAGAATCGATGGATGCCGAGACGGGCGAGTCAGCGCCTCGCCCCTACATTAATCCTTTGTGCCTCTGGGGCGAATCTTTGTATTAAGAAGCCGTATACGCCTATTCAGGAATGGCTTGGAAAGCTGCGCTCGCTCGCTGGACGACGTCGCCGGGCGCGAAGAGCTTCTCGAATTCTTGCAAAGCTTGTGCCAGGACTTGCTCGGCGAGGTCGCTGCTCAGGAAGACGCGCTCGCCATAATCCGCAAATTCCTGCAAAACCCAGTCGTAGCGGTAATAGGCAATCGCGGCGCGGTCGATTTGCGCGTCGCCATACCCAGCCAGGAAAGCGGCTTCGCTACGCGGCGCGTGCCCATCGCCCAAGAAGAACATCAAGTCGCGTTCTATCGGGGCGAGCAGAGCCTCATCCCAATCGACAATGCGCAGGGCGCCTTTGTCAGTAATGATGATGTTGTCGGTATGGATATCGGCGTGGCAGATGACGAAGGGCGGCGCTTGCCTGCGCAGGGTTTCACCCAAGGCGCGGTATCGCTGAATGCACAGCGCGATCTGGTCGGCTTGTTCTCGCCAGATTTCGGCAAAGCGCTTTGCAGTGTCGCTACTGAAGCGGACAGATGCCATAGCGCCTTCCACCCGCGTGATAGTTTGCAGCCACTTCACGCCGAATTGTTCGCGCTTGATGACTTGTTGCAACTGGCTGCTAACCGGCGCAGTATGGATGGCGCGCATGATTTCCCCACAAGCTCGCCATTGCGCCGGCTTCAAAGGCATACGCATAGCCGACCTGCCGGTTATAAATGGATACAGGATCAGCGAAAACGCGGCGTTGACGGGCGCGGACAGCTGCCCGGGCGCGGTGGGCAGCGGCGCGACAGCCGACTGGATGCCCAGCCGCTGCAAATAATGCGGGACTAGCAGGGCAGCCGACTTCAGTTTGCCGCGGCGCAGCTTGGCGAAATACCGCGCCCCCTCCGCTTCAACGCGGTAAGACCAGGCGCGCGAGTCATTGCCGACGGGCAGGAACTCCAGCGCGGTCGGCATGATGCCATAAGCGGCGCGCAGGGCAGCCAGTATGGAATGGTCGGGTAGCTTGGCTTTGCTTAACATACTGGCGATTCCTACCACAGGCGGGCGGATACTTGCTATACTGATTAGCGGAGTCGGCAAGCTGTCTGATCAAGGGGCGGAGAGGCAAAGCTAGCTGTGTCCAGCGCAAACGTCATGCAGTTGCGGGTGCTGCTCTTGAACGGCAGCACCTGGGAGCCGCTGTCTGTCATCACAGTGCCCCGTGCGATGAACCTGTTGCTGGCGGGCAAAGCCATCGCGGTCGAAGAAACGGGGCGATATTTGAATACGGTGCGCGCCAAGTTTGCCGTGCCGTCGGTCATCGCCTTGCGGTCCTATGTCAATGTGCCGCGCCGCAAATCACACTGGAGCCGCAAGGGCGTGCTCGTGCGCGATGCCTACACCTGCATCTATTGCGGCGTAAAGCTAGGCGCGCAGGCGCGGGGCCGCGTGCTGAGCAAGCGCGACTTCACAATCGACCACATCATCCCGCGCTGCCAAGGCGGCAAAGACACCTGGTCGAATACGGCTTGCGCCTGTGCGCGCTGCAACCACCGCAAGGGCAACCGCCTGCACAATGTCGCGGGCATGCGCTTGCTGTGGGAGCCGAAGACGCCGCGCACCAGCTACCTGGTCATCGCGCTGGGCTCTGGCCCTGAAGTGTGGAAGCGCTATGTGGAGATTTAGGCGCGACTGCCCCTACCCCAAAAAATGAGGGAGGGGCTTTAATACTACAGAATCACTGGAAAGACTCCCCTTCCTTAGCTTGCTGGGGAAGGGGCCCGGGGATGAGGTTGTAGTCTCAAGACTTACTTGCGCTTACTTGTGTAAATTGATCATTTGACGCGGTCGCCCGGGCGCTGTGGCATTGAACTGCAAATATGCTGTATGCTTGATGACATCGCGCCCGCCGAAACAGGAGGATTGTCTATGCGGGGACAAGCTATCGCCGTGCTGGAAACGCCCAGCGTGCTCATCGACATGGACATTATGGAGCGCAATATCGCGCGTATGCAGGCGCGCTGCGACCAGTTGGGTATCAGCTTTCGCCCACATATCAAAACACACAAAATCCCCGATATCGCGCGGCGGCAGTTGGCGGCGGGGGCGGTCGGCATCGCCTGCCAGAAGGTCAGCGAGGCGGAAGTCTTTGCCGCGGCCGGCTTCCGGGATATCCAAATCCCCTACAACATCGTCGGCGCGCGCAAGACGGGGCGACTGGCGCAACTCGCGCGAAAGGTCAAGCTCAGCGTGACGGTCGACAGCCGCGCCGTGGTCGATGGCATCGCCGCAGCCGCGCAAAAGGCGGACGCGCATATCGACATGCTGGTTGAGCTGGTCTCGCTGGGGGAGCGCACCGGCACGACGCCAGCCGACGCGCTGAGCCTGGCGCAACATATCGCAGCCACCGACAATCTGGGTTTCGCTGGGTTGATGATCTACCCCTCGGATGCCGCTATCCGCCCGCGCCTGCTGGAAACATTGAATCTGCTGGCGGCGGCGGGCATCCCGGTCGCGGTCATCAGCGGCGGTGGCAGCGGCGCAATCCGCGAGGCGCACCTGCTGCCCGAGCTGACCGAAATGCGCGTAGGCACCTATGTATTTTATGACTGGAACAGCGTCAGCCAGGGCTATACGACCTTCGAAAACTGCGCCATGCGCCTGCGGGCGACTGTCGTCAGCGCCCATGAAGCCAGTCGTGTCATCCTGGATGCCGGCAGCAAGTCGATTCATTCGGAAACGGTCAACGGGCGTTTCGGCTACATAGAAGAGTTCCCCGCGGCGCGCTTGCGCCAGGTCAATGAAGAGCATGGCTATGTGGATTTCAGCGCCTGCCCGTCTACGCCGGCTGTGGGGGATATTTTGCATATCATCCCCGTGCATACCTGCGTGGTTACCAATTTGCACAATCAGGTCTATGGCGTTCGCGGCGGCATGATTGAGCAAGTGTGGGATGTAGCGGCGCGGGGGCTGGTCTGGTGAAAGCGAAACAGGAGAAGCGCCCATGTTGGTCATAGACGCGCACCTGGATTTATCCCTGAATGCGCTGCAGTGGAATCGGGATTTACGGCAATCCGCCTATACCATCCGCGCCAATGAAACGGGCGTGCCGGGCAAGGGACGCGCCGCGAATACAGTCGCGCTGCCGGAGATGCGTCAGGGGCGGGTCGCGCTGTGCTTTGCGACGCTGCTGGCGCGCTCGACCGGGCACAAGGTCGCGCACATGGATTATGAATCGCAGGCGCAAGCCTTCGGGATGGCGCAGGGGCAGCTTGCCTATTACCGCGGGCTGGAGCTGGACGGGCAAGCGCGCATCATCGCAGACGCCGCCAGCCTGCGCGCGCACCACAGCCAGTGGGCTGACTGGGAAGCGGCAGGCGCAGACCAAGCCGCATGTCCGCCACTGGGCTTCGTCGTCAGCATGGAAGGCGCAGACCCCATCCGCGAGCCAGAACAACTAGAGACATGGTGGGAGGCGGGCTTGCGGATCCTGGGTCCAACGCACTATGGGCCCGGGCGCTATGCTGGCGGCACCGGCACGGAACTCGGGCTGAGCGAGCTGGGCGCGCCCTTGCTGGACGAGATGATGCGCCTGGGCATGGCGCTGGATATGACGCACCTCAGCGACCAGGCGTTTTGGGAAGCGGCGGATCGCTACACAGGGCCGCTGCTAGCCAGCCACAACAATTGCCGGGCTTTAGTGCCCCACCAGCGGCAATTCAGCGATGAGCAGCTCGCCTTCATCATTGAACGCGATGGCGTCGTCGGCGCGGCATTTGATGTCTGGATGCTGCAGCCGGGTTACCTGCGCGGGGAGAGCAACCGCGCCGTCTTCATCGACACAGTCATCGACCACATTGACCACATCTGCCAACTGGCGGGGAACAGCCAACATGCTGCGATTGGCAGCGACCTGGATGGCGGCTTCGGGCGTGAGCAGTCGCCCTGCGACCTGGATACCATCGCCGACTTCCAGCAACTGCCGGGCAAGCTGGCGGCGCGCGGCTATACGGCGGACGATATCGCCAATATCCTGCATGGCAATTGGCTGCGCTTGCTCTATGCGGCTTGGGAAGATTAAATCAGCAAGGGGCGCATTTGTTCCAGCGCGCGCTCCAGCACGGGCAGTTCCGCCGCATAACAGAGACGCAGGTAGCCTTCGCCTTGGGGGCCAAAAGCTGCGCCGGGCGCTAAGCCGACGCCGCATTCGAGCAGCAGCCTGCGCGCGAAGTCGTAGCTGTCCGCGACGCCCTCCACAGCGAAAAAGGCATAAAATGTCCCGCTGGGCTGTGGGCAATCCACGCGGGGCAGCGCGGCAAAAGCCGCCGTCACCAGGTCGCGGGCAGCGCGATACCGCAGCAGCGACTCGCCTAGAAAGCCCTCACCCGCTTGCAGCGCGGTGATGCCGGCGATCTGCGTGGGCGCGAAGATGCAGGAGAAGTTGTACTCGGAGACCATCTCCAACGTCTGCATCAGCGAGCGCGGGCCCGCCAGCCAGCCCAAGCGCCAGCCCGTCATCGCCCAGGATTTGGAAAAGCTGTTGACAAGCAAGTATTTGTCGTCTTCGTTGACCTTGTCGGCGAAGCTGGGCGCATAAGCGTGGTCATAAACGATGCGCGCATAGACTTCATCGGCGACCAGCCAGATGCCCCGCTCGCGGCAAAAGTCGAGGATGCGCTGTTGTTCTTTATCTTCCAGCATCCAGCCGGTCGGGTTGTTGGGCGAGTTGATGAGCAGGGCGCTGGTATTGGGCTGGGCGGCGGCGAATAGCTCATCCAGGTCAAGCCGCCAAGCGCCGGCATCTGGGCGCAGCGGGACGCGGATGATCTGCGCGCCCAGGATCTCGGCGGCGGCTGGCAGGTTGGGCCACACTGGCGAAGGCACCAGCACACTATCACCGCCAGCCACGATGCACTGCAGCGCCAGCGACAGCGCCGTCATGCCCGAGGGCGTCACGCCGATATTTTCGGCTATCAAGTTTATGCCATAAAGCCTGTTCATATACTCCGCCAGCGCTTCTCGAAGCGGGGGGATGCCCAGGTTGGGCTGGTAGAAGGTCTGCCCTTCATCAATGGCGTCTTTGGCGGCTTCGCGGATGAAAGCCGGCGTCACTGTGTCGGACTCGCCGAACCAAAGCGGGATGACATCAGCGTGGTGCATGGCGGCATTCGCCAACTTGCGGATCAAACTCGTCTGCAGCGCCTGCACTGTCGGTCGGTTGGGAGCTACCATTTTTCTCAGTCGCCTTCCTGTTTGTAGAGGGCCACCGCCGCCACAATGATGATGCCTTGGATCAGCCCTTGGATGAATTGGCTCACGCCCAGCATGACCAGCAGGTTGGCGCTGATGCCCAGCAGCAGCACGCCACCCAACGTGCCCAGCACAGAGGCGCGTCCGCCAAAGAGGCTGGTGCCGCCGATGATGACCGCCGTGATGGTTTGCAGCTCAATGCCATCGCCGATCGCCGGGTCGCCCACGCCCATGCGCGAGAGCCACAGCAAGCCCGTAACCGCCGCCGTCAGGCTGCATAGCACATAGACGGCATAGCGCGTCCGCTTGACCGGCACGCCGGATAGATGCGCTACCTCGATATTGCCGCCCACCGCCACCAGATGCTTGCCAAAGACGGTATAACGCAGCAGCAGCATGGTCAATATCACCAGCATGAAGAACATCAGCGCGATGACCGGCAGGGGGCCAACCTTTTGCACATAAAACATCATGACTTCGCGGCTGGCTTTGCCAACTGGCGACGATGATATCGTCAGCCCGATGCCTTTTAAGATGACCAGCGATGCCAAAGTAACGATAAAAGGCGCGATGCGCAGCTCGTTGATGAGGAAGCCGTGAATCATCCCGACCAACACGCCCAGCGCCAGCGTCGCCAGGATAGCCGGCAGAACATTGGCGCTTTCGCCATTCATCACAATGGCGGAAACAAGGATGGACACCTTGACCAGTGAGCCAACCGACAGGTCGATGCCGGCGGTGAGGATGACCAGCATCTGCCCCAGCGCGACAATGCCCAGAAAAGCCGATTGCCGCGCCACATTCGCCAGGTTGCGCTCGCTCAAAAACCGTTCGGATTGCGTCGCCCCGATGAAGACCAAGAGCAAGATGAAGGCGTAGACCATGATGACGGGTCCGTTGCGCCGCAAGAACTGGACGCGCCCGCCCGTCCCCGCATTCAAAATGCCGCCCAGCGCGTTCATGCCGATTGCGCCTCTGCGCCCAGGGTCGCCAGCTCGATGATGCGCTCTTCGTCGGCTTCTGCGCGGCTGATCTCACCAGCCACCCGCCCATCATTCATGACCAGGATGCGGTCGCTCATGCCGATGATCTCCGGCAATTCCGACGAAATCATGATGATAGCGATGCCGCGGTCATTGAGCTGGCGCATCAATTTGTAGATTTCGAACTTTGCGCCGACATCGACGCCGCGCGTCGGCTCGTCCAGGATGATGACGGAGGGCTCTGTCTCCAGCCACTTCGCCAGCACGACCTTCTGTTGATTGCCGCCGCTGAGGTATTGCGTCTCCTGGTCGGGCGAGTTCATGACGATGGAAAGCCGTTGCCGCGCGCCGGTCACAATCCCTTCTTCTGCAGCGCGGCGGATGATGCCCAGGCGGCTGAGGCGCGACAGGATGGGAATTGTGATATTGACGCGCACGGAAAGCGCCGTGAATAGCCCCTGCGATTTGCGGTCTTCTGGCACGAGGACGAGCCCGGCGCGGATGGCTTGCGAGGGCGTCTTCCATTGGGGGAGCTGCTGTAGCGACTCGCCGACCAGCCGCACTTCGCCCTGGGTCAAGGGGTCTGCGCCAAATAGCGCGCGCGCCAACTCTGTCCGTCCGCTGCCTACCATGCCGGCGATGCCCAAGATCTCGCCCGCGTGCAGCCGCAAGCTGACGCCGTCCAGGATGCTGTCAGTGGCGATACCCTCAGCGGAGAGCCGCAGCTCGCCTTGTGCATGGTCGGTCTGCGGGAAGATCTCTTCCAGCGAGCGCCCGACCATGAGACGTACCAACGTGGCGCGGTCTAGTTGCTGAATGGGGCGGCTGTCGACGACTTCGCCATCTTTCAGCACGGTGACTTCATCAGCGATGCGGAAGACTTCTTCCAGCCGATGCGAGATATAAACGATGGTAACGCCTTGGGCTTTCAGAGCGGCGATGATTGCAAAGAGCTGGTCGAGCTCGCCACCAGCCAGGATCGCCGACGGCTCGTCCATGACGATCAAATCGGCATCCTGCGAAAGCGCCTTGGCGATCTCCACCAGTTGCTGTTGGGCGATTGTCAGTTCACTGACCGGCGAGCGAGTATCCAGCGTCACGCCCAGCCGCGACAGCAGTTCTTCGGCGCGCGCGCGCAGCCACCCCAGGTCAAGAATGCCCAGAGCATTGCGCGGCTCCCTGCCCAAGAAGATATTCTCGGCGACGGACATCTGTGGCACCAGCGCCAATTCCTGATAGATGATGCTGATGCCACTGGCGATGATTTCGCCTGTCGAGGCGCTATGGCGGGGCATTCCTTTGTAGATGATCTCGCCGGCATCGGCTTTGTACGCGCCCGCCAGGATCTTCATCAGGGTGGATTTGCCCGCGCCGTTCTCCCCAACCAGCCCATAGACCAAGCCGGCTTGGCAGCGAAAGGACACATCCTTTAGCGCCTGCACGCCAGCGAAGGATTTGCAGATGCCGCGCATCTCCAGAATGGCTTGGCTCATACATCCCTCGCCGGCGACTTACTGCTGCGGGCGCTGGCTAGCCGCTATCGTCCATAACTTTGAAGCCCAGTTCTTCCAGCTTCTCATCGGGCATGGTGATGGGGCCATGCACATCATCGCTCCAGTCTTCGCGGAAGTACTCCGCGCCTTCCACATCGGTGAAAGGCTCGCTGTTGGGGATGACGCCGGAGAAGTCGATGAAGCGCGACACTGGCTCGCCTGCCAAAATCTGCAAGGCGGCATCAATGCACATGGTAATCATGGCATTGGGATACTGCCAGGCGAGGTACTGGATATCGTGCTCCAGCGCCAGGCGCAAGAAGCCATTTTGCCATTCGCCGCCACCGATGGGCGGGATCTCCAAGCCGGCATCCAGGTAGGCGCTGATGATGCCTTGCGACATCTGCGCGCCGCCCGACCAGATGGCGTCGATGTCGTCGCCATATTGCACCAGCCAGGTTTCCATGATGCCTTTGGCGTCGGCGGGCGACCAGAAGCCGGGCTGCTTGTCCAGGACATTGATGCCCGGGTTGGCGGCGAAGACGGCATCCGCGCCTTCTTCCATGATGTCCGATGTCGTAACGCCGGGGATGCCCGTCATAATGACGATATTGCCCTCGCCGTCCAGTTGATCGACGACATATTGAGCCAGGCTCGCGCCGACCACCCACAGATTCGTGCCGACTTCGGTTACAAAATTGTCGGTCTCGACGGCGCTGGCGCACAAAACCACCGGCACGCCTTGCATCATAGCGCGCTCGACCGGAGCCGAAAGCGCCGCCGCGCCCATGGGAACCAGGATCAGCGCATCCGGCTCTTGCGCCAGCAAGTCTTCGACCTGGGGCACTTGGATATCGGCGCTCGCCTGGGCATCGCCATAGAGCAGCTCGCTGACGACATCTTCGCCCAAATGATCGACATACCAATAGGCATGGGCGTCCATCAAAGCCGACCAGGCATTGCTCGTGCCTTGCGCGGCGAAAGCGATACGGTAAGGACCATCTTTGGCGAACTCGCTGGTGTCATAGCTTTGATCGAGGCGCGATAGCACGCTCTGCAAATAGGGCGAAGCGGCAATCTGCTCGTCGGTGAATTCGAAGTCCATGCCACTCATCTCATCATCGTGCGCCAGCGCCAGCGCGCCAACAGCCAGCGCCAGCGCGATGACCAGTAGCAGTGTAATCAGCTTCTTCATGGTAGGTTCCTTTCTTACTCTTCAAGTAGCTATCGTTGTGTCTTGCCAATACCATTTGTTCAATAAGGTCGCCTCCTATTCGTGATTATGGGCAGGACAGGCTTTGCTTTGCCGCCACCCGGTCATTCATCGGTCGAAGCGACGCTGTAGAGGGTAACCGCGCCCAGGATGACCAAGCCTTTGATGATGAATTGCACTTCGACATCCAAGCCCAGCAGAACGACCATGGTGCTGAGAATCTGGATGATGAGTACGCCGGCGATTGTGCCCAGCAAGCCGCCGCGGCCGCCGACGAAAGCCGTGCCGCCCACCACCGCCGCCGCGATGGAATCCAAATCCAGCCCGCTGCCGATGAAGCGATCGACATAAAGCACATAGCCGGTCAGCACGACGCCAGAGGCAACCGCAAACAGGCTGCCCAGCACATAGATGGAGATGCGGATGGCGTCCACGGGGATGCCCGACAAGCGCGCCGCCTCGATATTGCTGCCCACCGCATACACCCGACGTCCATAGCTCGTGCCGCGCAGCACAAAGATGAAGATGGCATTCAGCCCCAGCCAAAGAACCAAAGGCACCGACAGTACAAACCAGGACTGGTTGACGATGCCCAGCGCCTCGGGCACGAAGCCGCCCGGCACACCGCGCGTGTAGGCTTGCGTCGCGCCTTTGACCAGCACCAACATGCCCAAGGTAGCGACAAAAGGCGGAACGCGCCGCTTCGTCACCAGCAAGCCATTGCCCAAGCCAACCAAGCCGCCCAGCGCCAGCGCTGTCATGATGGCGGGCGCGATCATTTCATTGCGTCCGTTGCCCACTTCCGCCACGACCACCGAGGTCATGATGAAGACGCCGCCGACCGACAAGTCCAAGCCAGCCACCAGCAAGACTATCGTCTGCCCGATGGCGACGATGCCTAACTGCGATGCCTGACGCATGACCACGGCGATGGTATCGACCGCGAAGAGCTTGGGAGTCAGCGCCGCCGCCACCACCAGCAGGATCGCCAGCGCGATATACACGCCATAGTCCGCCACGAACTTGCGCAGTCGCCAGCGGTTATCCGCCGAGAGCGCGGGCTTTGACTTGCGCTTTGCCAGTGCCATCAGCGCGTATCCTAGCGGCTACTCATCCAGGTACTTCGCCGCCCACTCCACGCCTTCCCAGGAGATGGTCTTTTCCGGCACGATCTTGACCAGGTAGCGCGGGCGCGACCGTGACGGTTCGAGGTATTCGGGACCACGCTCGCCCAAATAGCGCACCGCCATGCGCCGGGCGATCTCCAGCCATTCACCGTGCATCAGCGCAGGACCCTCGACAACTTCCGCGGCACCGCGGAATAAGACGCGCGTATAGGGGCTGCTGTCTTTGGCGCAAGACACTGAACAGCGCGGGAAACGTAGCAGATGCCTGGCGAAGATGGTCTTTGCCCGCGGGATGACCCACATGGCTTGCCCGTCCCATTCCTGCCAGACCGGCGTCACATAGGGGTCGCCTTGGCTATCGACGGTAGCGATGCGCGCGACCACCGGCCCATCCAGAAATTCTTGTAGTTCATCGGCATAGAGGGCGCGCATCTTGCCCATCCATTCGGGGTATTTTCGATCTTCGCTCATAATCTTCCTTCCCTGCAAATTTCGTTATGATCTGTTCAATCTTGCGCAGGCTGCGCCAAGTCATCGCTTGAGAGTATAGCCAAATACATGGCCAGTTGCCAAAATGTGGGTTGCTTTCTTCTCGGCGCGCTCGGTGGTAAAGAAATTTGATGCGATTGCGTTGCGCTGCTTGACGAATGCGGGCGGATGCGGTCTATTTGCGGGGAGAGCGGAGTGTGGGGGCAGCAGCTATGCGATTGACCAGCGATCTGCATGTGGTTGGCGGCGGGTATTTTGGATTTGGGCTGTCCGGACATCTGGATTGCCATGTCTTTGTGCTTAACAGCGGTGGCGAGCTGGCGCTGATTGACCCCGGGCTGGGCACGCCTGGCGACTTCGACACGATCCTGGATAACATTCGCGGCGATGGCTTGGACCCTCGCAAAATCCGCAAGCTGATCCTGACGCATTATCACTGTGACCACATTGGCGCCGCAGCCGAAGCCCAAGAGCGACTCGATGTCGAAGTCTATGCCTCAGCCATCGCCGCGCCAGCCATTCGCACTGGCGATGAGCGGGCGGTCGCGCTGGATGCCGCCAAAGCCGCCAACTTCTATCCTGACGATTATGTGCTGCCGCCCTGCCCTGTCGATGTTGAGCTGCATGAAGGCGATGTCGTCAAAATAGGCAACTTGCAGTTAGAGACATTTGATACGCCCGGGCATTGCGATGGCCACCTCAGCTTTATCATGAGTGGCGGCGACCGCAGCTACCTGCTGGGCGCGGACCTGGTTTTTTGGGGCGGCAAGGTCTTGTGGCAGAACATCCACGATTGTCGCATCGATGCCTATGCCAATAGCATGTTCAAGATGGAGGGGCAGGACTTCGACGCGCTGGTGCCGGGGCATTTGCAGATTTCGCTGCGCGGCGGCAAAGTCCATCTGCAAGCCGCGGCGCAGGCTTTCCGCCAGCTGGGCATCCCGCCCAATCTGCTGTAGATGCTGAAAGCGCCGCAAAATGCTGTAGCTCAGATACACCGAGTATTATATGTATGAGCAGCCAAATCCATGACTATCCGATTAAGCCAATTCCCTTCACGCAAGTGGAAATAACCGACAGCTTTTGGCAGCCGCGCATCCACACAGCCGCCACAGTGACAGTGCCTTACGACTTCCAACAGTGCGAAGACACCGGGCGCATCACCAATTTTGACAAAGCCGCCGGGGCGCTGCCGGGCGCGCACGAAGGCATCTTCTACAACGACTCCGATGTCTTCAAAGTGGTCGAGGGCGCTGCTTATGCCTTGCTGGTCGCGCCGGACGCCGCCCTGGAAGACTATGTCGATGCGCTGATTGCCAAGTTCGCCGCCGCCCAAGAAGCCGATGGCTACCTGTATACCGCCCGCACAATTGACCCTGGCGCCGTGGACGAACGTTGTGGAGCCGCGCGCTGGTCCAACCTGGCGGTCAATCACGAGCTATACAATGTCGGACATATGTATGAAGCGGCGGTCGCCTGGTACGAAGCGACGGGCAAGCGCAACTTCCTGGAGGTGGCGCTGAAGAATGCCGGGCTGATTGATGCGGTCTTTGGCGAAGACAAGCTGCGCGATGTGCCCGGGCATCAGCAGATTGAGTTGGGTCTGGCGCGGCTGTATCGCTGCACCGGCGATACCAAATACTTGCGCCTGGCGAAGTTCTTCCTGGACGAGCGCGGCCAAGCCGAGCGCCGCGAGATCTATGGAGCCTACTGCCAGGATCACCTGCCAGTAACCCAACAACGCGAAGTCGTCGGACATGCCGTGCGGGCCGGCTATCAATATGCCGCCATGACCGATATCGCCGCGATGTGCCAGGCTGAGGAATATGCCAGGGCGGTCTTGACGCTCTGGGAGAACATGGTCAGCAAGAAGATGGCTTTGACCGGCGGAGTCGGCGCGCGCCACGAGGGCGAGGCTTTTGGCGACGCCTACGAATTGCCCAGCCTGACCGCTTATAATGAGACTTGCGCCGCCCAAGCCAGCATATACTGGAATCAGCGCTTGTTCTTGCTGACGGGCGAATCCAAATTCATCGATGTCCTGGAGCGCACGCTTTACAATGGCTTTTTGTCCGGCGTAGGCATGGACGGGCGCAGCTTCTTTTATGTGAATCCGCTGGCTTGTGATGGCGAGTTTCGCTTCAACCGCGAGGCGCACATGACGCGGCGTCCCTGGTATGGCACGGCTTGCTGCCCGACCAATGTGGCGCGTCTGCTGCCAGCGCTAGCGGGCTATGTCTATGCCCAGCGCGATGACCAGCTCTATGTCAATTTGTATGCAGCGGGCAGCGCCCAGCTACAACTGCCCTCCGGCGCAATCCGCATCAAGCAGCGCACGCGCTATCCTTGGGACGGCAGGATTGACATCGATATTTTCGCCGAAGCAGCGACTGATTTCACGGTCAAATTGCGCATCCCCGGTTACGCGCTGGGGCAGCCTGTGCCTAGCGACCTATACGCCAGCCTGGATGCGGAGACGGGAACTGTCGAGCTGCTCGTGGCGGGCGAAGCCGTGCCGCTGCGGATGGAAGCTGGCTATGCCACGATTGCGCGCCGCTGGCAGGGGACGACTCGCTTAACATTGCGCTTGCCTATGTCCGCGCGCAGGATGATCGCCCATGCTGCCGTTGCAGATTTGCGGGGACAGGTGGCGCTGGAGCGAGGTCCACTCGTCTATGCGCTGGAATCCGCCGACAACCCGGGCCGCGTTTTGGAACTGGGACTGGCAGATGCTAGCCCCGTGCAGGCGGAGCATCGCGCCGACTTGCTGGGCGGCACCACCACCCTGCGCGGGCAGGCGCTGGATGCGGCGGGGGCTACGGTTGATTTCACCGCCATCCCCTATTGCGTCTGGGGGCATCGCGGCGATGGGCAGATGACCACCTGGCTCAAACGCATCTAACTGGCGCGCCCCAGGTATCGGACAAACGGTAGCCCAGGGGCCAGGGGTCGGCGGGGTCAAGCATCAATTGCTGTGTACCGGTGATCCAAGCGCGTCCGCGCAGACTCGGCAGGACAGCCGCGCGTCCGCCGATAGTCGTTTCCCGCAAGAGTTGGCAATCAAAACGCGAGCCGATGATCGACCTGCCCACGAAGCGCTCGCCAATTTTCAGCTGTCCACGCGCATGCAGCACCGCCATGCGCGCGCAGCAGCCCGTGCCACACGGTGAGCGATCCAGCTTGCCCGGGTCGATAGCGACGGTGTTGCGCCCGCTTAGCTCGCCATTGACGCGCTCGACCGGCAGGGTAAACTGGCAGAAGGAGATGGCAGCCCATTCCTTGTGCACAGGGTGCTGGAAGCCGATTTGCTCATTGGCGGCGGCGGTGATCTGCGCGCCCAAGCCAGCCAGGTCGGCGGCTTCATCGGGCGATAATGCGAAACCCAAGGCGCGCGCATTCACCAAGACGAAGCTGTCACCGCCATAAGCGACATCGACGGCCAAGCTGCCCTGCCCAGCCAGTTCCAGCCTGGCGTCCAGTTTATCGACAAAGGCGGGGTGATTCTCGATTTCAATGCTCTGCGCTTTGCCATCCTTGCAGAAGGCGCGCACAGACACCAAGCCGCCTGGCGCTTCTAGCTTGAAATGAGTTTCTGGCTCGCGCATGGGGATCAAGCCGGTATCCAACAGAACGGTGGCGACGCAGATGGCATTTGAGCCCGACATGGGCGGCGTATGCTCGGGTTCCATGACGATGAAGCCCCAGGCGGCATTCTTATGCTTGGGCGGCACCAGCAGGATGATATGCTTAAAAACGCCACCGCGCGGCTCATTCAGCACAAATTGCCGCAGGGAATTATCGCTGGCGAGGAAACGGGCTTGCTGCCAGACCGTATCGCCAGGCGGGGGAGGCACGCCACCCACGATGACATTGCCGACTTCGCCTTCAGCATGACAATTAACGATATGGATCAAGCGAGAGCTGCGCATGGTCGCGTCCTTGGCTGGCGGCTTCGCGCCTGAATTGGACCACAGTTTGCGGCGGCGGCACAAGCGGCGCGTTTGACCATTGGCGCTGGCTGTGGTCAAATCACCCAAAGAATTCACGCGGATGGAGCAAAAAAATGGAGATTGATTACCAGGCGCGGCTGGATGCCCTGCTGGAACAAAGCGGCGCGGACATGGTCGGCTTTGTGCCCGGCGAGAATATGGTCTACTTCACTGGCTTACACTTTCACTTGTCGGAACGACCTATCCTAGGCTTGTACAATCGACAGGGTTTGTCCTTCATCATTCCCGAGTTGGAAGTGACCAAGCTGGATGCGCGGCCCGACCTGGAAGCGCGGCGCTTCATGTGGAGCGACCATAGGGGCTATCATGGCGCATTCGCCGCAGCCGTATCGGCATTGGCGGACGGGGGCGCAAGCTGCGCGCTGGATGGCGAGACCTTGCGCTACTTCGAGTGGCTGGCGCTGGAAAAAGCCGGCTTGCGAGCCAGCGACACGCGCGATGTGGGCCAGCTCTTCCTAAATATGCGCGCGCGCAAAGCTCCTCAGGAAATCGCCAAAATGCAGCGCGCCATCGACATCAGCGAAGCGGCGCTGGCAGCGACCATGGCTTGGGCGCGGCCGGGCATGACGGAGCGAGAAATCGCCGACCGGCTGTCCGCGGAGATGCTGGCGCGGGGGGCGCAGGGCGTCGCTTTTCTGCTGGTTCTGACGGGCGAAAAGAGTGGCTTGCCCCATGGCAATACCGGCGACCGCATATGGGGTGAAGGCGAGTTCCTGCTCATTGATTTCGGCGCGCTCTACGAAGACTATCCCGCCGATATCACCCGCACCTTCTGCGCTGGCGAGCCGACGCCAGAGATGCGCGCCATGTTCGAGGCTGTGCTAGGCGCGAACCGTGCCGCCCGCCAATTTGCCAAGCCGGGAGTCAGCTGCGAAGCCGTCGACCGCGCGGCGCGAGAAGTCATCGAAGCGGCCGGGCTGGGCGAATACTTCATCCACCGCCTGGGGCATGGCTTGGGGCTGAGCGTGCACGAGCTTCCCAATATCGTGGCGGGCAACCAGCAAGCGATCGAGCCGGGCATGGTCTTCACAATCGAGCCGGGTGTCTACATTCCCGGCATCGGTGGCATTCGCATCGAAGACAATGTAGTGGTTACCGAAGCCGGCATTGATGCGCTGACTTCGTACCCTCGCGGCTTAAATATGGCATCCCCGCAAAGGACCACGGCACAATAATGGCTTCCCATTTGAACCGGCAGAGCGCATTACGGCAGCGATTCAAGCAGTTCTTGATTATCATCGTTTGGCTGATTGCCATCATCCTGCTCTTGGAGCTTGGGCTGCGTCTCTTTGTCAGAGGGCTGCCGCCAAGCCTGCAAGAAGCGGCATATATCACCATGAACGGCGTTCCCTTTCCTGAATCATGGGATCGCGCCTGGACACGCCAGCCTGATCACTATTTTATCTTGAAGCCGGGCTTGGTTGATGCTGTGCAATTCGGTAGTCCCAGCGTAAGATTTCATGTTAGCACGATTGAATTGTGGGAAGGGGGCGGCATCGGCTTCCGAACGCGCCCTGTCGATTATTTTGTAGACGTCATCGCCCTGGGCGACTCCTTCACATTCTGCTTCACCGAGCGCGCTGATTGCTGGGTGACGCGATTCGAAGCGGATACAGAATTGGGCGTCGTCAATCTCGGTCAGCCTGGGACGGGCAGCCACAGCCACTGGTTGATTCTGCGCGATTTTGGAAAACCCTTGCGACCTCGCTTGGTTCTCTGGCAATTCTTCGGCAACGACTTCAATGACGACTATGGCTTGTTCAAGGCAAGAGGAGAGCTCCCACTATTGGAAGATGTGGCAAGCCCCGATAGCGACGCGGAAGCAAGTGAGACCCGGCTGTGGCTGAGGAAGCGGTCCGTCCTTTACGCAGTGCTGGAGTCCGTTCTGCCCGGTTGGCGTCGCTTTAGAGATCCAAATATGGCCAAGTTTGACGAGCGTTATGCCGCTACATTGCCAACCGGCGAGCAATTGCGATTTGGACAACGTTACGAGCCGAGCGCGATGGATATGTCGCGGGCGGTCAATCAAGCCGGCTACGAGATTGCCAGCGCGGCGCTCAGTAAGGCGCAAGCGCTTGTTTCCTCCTGGGGTGGTCAGCTCATAATCCTGATTATACCCACTCGAGAAGAGGTCTATGAATCGCTTACCGCCACGGCGCTGGGTCGGGACCTCGCGGCAATCCGCAGCGCGCGCCTGGCGATGTTGAAATTGTGCGCCGAGTTGAACTTGGTCTGTTACAATGCGCTGGCTGATATGCAACAGCAAGCGGAAAAAAGCCAGTTGCTATATTATGCAGATGATCTGCACTTGAATCCTTTGGGGAATCGCGTCTTCGCCGAGCTTCTGCGCGATCATTTGCGAGCAGGCGGCATGCTGGATGCTTAAGTCGCTAGGCGCGCATCACGCCACAGACAGGGGCGGACCAGTCAAGCCTCTCGTGCCGCGCATGCAATGCCTGCAAAGCCGCTGCCCCCGCGGGCGGGTAGGGCGCGCCGCGGCGTTGGCGCATATCCACATTCATCTGCACAAGCTCGACGGCGCTGGCCAGTTGCTTGCGGCTGTCGTTGATGATAAAGCCCATGAAATAAGCGCGTTTGGGAGTCAGTTCCAGCAGGCGGATGTACACGCTGACTTGCTCGCCCACCAGAAGCTCCGCCAGGTAGCGGATGTGTTGCTCCAGCGCGAAGTTGCCGTATTCGTCAGCGGCGGCGTAGGTTTCGCCCAAGCCAGCCCGCTCAAAAAGCGTCACCAAACCCTTCTCGACCAGATGCACATAATACTGCACGTTGACATGCTGGTTTTCGTCCAGGTAAGCGGCGGGTATCATCTGCCGATGGGCGAGTTCCAGTTGGCGGATTTCGGCTAGAGTCGTGCGGATGCGGCGCATGGCGGCTCTCGTCTCTTGGGGCTGGGTGGCATTATAATCGCGGCAGGGTTGATAATATAGGAGCAGCCTCTGGTGCAGACCGCCTTGCTTAGACCCAGCAATGCCACGCGGATTCGCCCTTTGGGCAACGTTTCCTTCGGCTGGATTTCGCAATTGCGCTGGTCGCCCAGCGGTGACATGCTGGCGATTGCTGGCGGCGTGGGCGTGGCGGTATATTGCGGTGGCTTCGGCGGGGCGGCAGATGTTCACCTGCGCGGACACAGCGCGCCGGTCAAGGACATCGCCTTCAATCCCGATGGACAGTTGCTCGCCTCGGGCAGCGCCGATACCCATATCAAGTTGTGGACTATAGCTGAGCAATCGCCGACCGAATCAGCCACATTGGCGGGGCATCCTGACGTGGTCGCGGCATTGGCATGGCATCCTGACGGCGGCAGCTTTGCCAGTGGCGGCGGGGATGGGACGATACGCTTGTGGGATGCCGCGTCTGGCGAATTAACCTCGCTGCTGGCGGGGCATAGTGACGAAGTTACGACACTCGCCTTCGCTGCCGGCGGGCGCTGGCTGTTTTCTGGCTCCCGTGATGGCAGCATCCGCCGCTGGGATGCTCGCGCAAATTACGCCAGCGACATCGTGGGCGGGCATGAGGGCTGGCTGCGTGAGATTGCCCCCTCGCCGGCGGGCAGGTTGGCATCCGCCAGCAAAGATGGGCGCATCCGCCTGTGGGAAATTGACGCGCGCTTTCCGAAGGGAGTCGGCAAGCAGCCCTTGCGCAGTTGGCAGGCGCATGGGGCCGGCGTGGACGCGCTGGCATTCTCGCTGGATGGCGCATTGCTGGTCAGCGGCGGGCGTGATAATTGCCTGCGCTTTTGGGAGGCGGAAACGGGGCGCGAACTGGCGGCGCGGGCGGAACATCAGCGGCCCGTGCTGGCGCTGGCTATGCACCCGGCCGGCGGGCTGCTGGCTTCCGGCAGTGGCGACAATCGTGTCATTTTGTGGGGCGCGACCCTCTAAATAGCGACTGGCTTGTGTTAGACTGGCGCTGCTGGCACAAGCGAAACAGGAGGCGGCAGATGAAGGAATCGGCAGCAGCATGGAATGCGGCGCGCGCGCGACAAGTCATTTCCATGCGCCTGACCTTGAAGTCGCTGGGGCACATTGTGCTGCGGCTCAGCGATGAAGAAGCCCGCAGCCTGCGCGATGGCGCTGATGGCTGGTCGATTATGGAAATCGTCTGTCATCTGCGCGACTTTGACGAGATTTTCTATCAGCGCGCGCAAATGATGCTGACGCAGGAGCATCCGCAGTTGCCCGCCTACGACCATGAAGCCATGGCGATTGAACGCAATTATCAAGCCGATTCGCTGGCGCAGGCTTATGATGCCTTGCGGACATCACGGGCGCGCTTTGTCGACTTCTTCAAAGGCTTGAGCGAAGAGGACTGGGCGCGCGGCGGCATCCACCCGGAGCGAGACAGCTTCAGCATGACCGACGCCGCCATGCAAATCCCCTTGCATGATTTGGACCACATCGAACAAATCACGCGCGTCCTGGCGAGCGGCTGAGCGGTCTGTGCCTGCCGAAGCAATCGCCTGCTTGACGACATGATTTGCGCCCTTTTTCAGTTCCGAAGCCGAGTCTGGCAGGTTTGACGGCAGCCAGCAGGAGGTTGCTTTGCAAGAGTTGATTGAACGAATCCGTAGCGAAGGCGTCAACCTGGGGGGCGGCATCCTCAAGGTCGACAGCCTGATCAACCATCAGCTTGACCCACAATTGATGCTTGGCATGGGGACAGCCATCGCCGAACGATTCGCTGACGTGCCTATCGACCGCATCCTCACCGCCGAGATCTCGGGCATCGCGCCAGCGTTGATGGTGGGGATTGAATTGGGCATACCCGTCGTCTATGCGCGCAAGAAAAAGCCCATCACCATGGCGGGTCCGGTCTACCTGGAAACCGCGCCCAGCCACACGAAAGGCGGCGAAACCTTGCTGCTCGTCTCGGCAGAGTTTTTGCGCGCGGGTGAAAATGTGCTGATCATCGACGATTTTCTCGCCAGCGGACGGACGTTATTGGCGCTGGCGAGGATCGTCAAAAGCGCGCGCGCCAACCTGGTCGGCGTCGGCGTCGTGGTGGAGAAGACATTCGAGAACGGGCGAGCCGCCGTGCAAGCCCAGTTTGATGTGCCTATTCATGCGCTGGCGACCATCACCGCCATGGAAGGCGCTGCCATCAGCCTGCTGGATACGCGGCAGACACGCCTAGAGCTTGACTGAAGCCCCCGATCGCGCCGATTCCTGCGCGGCCAGGGCAAAGCGCAGCACTTCGCGCCCCTGCTCGCCGGTGAGCTGCGGGGCTTCGCCACTGAACCAGGCATCGATAAACTGCCGGGTCGAATTGATGAAGCTGTGCTGCCAGCCGACTGGCATGTCGGAGAAAGCGCGTGTCTTGCGGTCGCGGTAGAGCAGGATCGGTGGAATATCCAGCATCTTGCCGTGCCCGCGCGTAACCCAGATGACCCCCTTGCTGCCCGTAATCTCGATGCGGTCGTCCTGGGCATAATGCTGCGTATCCAGCAGCAACTGCGGCGAATAGACGCATTCCAGCGAGCCATAGCGGTTGCCCGGGAACTTCCAGGATACGATTGCCGGGGCATCGAGAAACTCGCCCGGCGCGACTTCGCTGCTGCCGATCCAGGCATGAACTGCTTCTGCCATGCCCATGAAGTGCCAGCCCAAGGCGAACTTGTGATGCCCGTCATCAAAGACCAGGGGTCCGCCGCCGCATTCCTCGGGGCTAAAGCGCCAGGCGCGCGCGCCGCTGGGCACATCCCACTCGTTCGGGCTGGTGCCAGAATTGCTCTTGATGCGGATGGTCAGCGGCTCGCCGATTTCGCCGTTGTCTATCAAGGCTTTGGCGCGCTGCACGGGCGGGTAGAAGATAAAGTTTTCATAGACTTTGAGCAGCAGCCCAGCCGAATGCGCCGCCGCCACCATTTCGTCGGCTTGCGCCAGTGAAAGCGCCATCGGCTTCTGCACCGAGACATGCTTGCCCGCCGCCAACGCCTCTAAGGTCGCGCTGTGATGCAGATGATGTGGCAGCAGGATCTCGACTAGGTCGATATCGTCCCGCGCCAGCATTTCGCTGTAGTCGCTGAATATGCGCGATTCTGGGATGCCCCATTTGCGTCCGCGCGCCTGCGCAAGCGCCAGGTTGCTATCACAGACGGCGACAATCTCGGCGCGTTCATCATCCAGGTAAGCCAAAGCATGTAGGTCGGAAATCCGCCCCGTGCCGATAAATGCCGCGCGCAGTTTTTTCATAGTTGCTGATCCTCAAATTTTGGTTGGCCCGTCCGCCTCTGCATTTACAATTATAGTGGCAAGCGCTGCGCTTTGCCCTCTGCCCAAACCCCTACACCAAAGCTCTGTGCCTCCGCGCCTCTGTGGCAAAACTATTTTGATGCGATTGCCCTGGCGTTGTCGCAATTGTCCGCGCAGTGCTACAATGTCAGTATGATGCACAGCCAGACCGACGCCCATGCCATGAAGCTGCTTGACCTGCCGCTGATGCTGCGCCTGAAGCAGCATGCCATCGTCCTGCACAGCGAGCTGGGCTTGACCGAAGACGCCCGCGGGCAAAGCAGCGCCTTGCTCAGCAGCATTGTATTTCCACGCGGCTTGCATACGCTGCTGGCACAGCGCGACGAGCAAAATGTGGTCGGGCAATTTCGGTATCGGCAGGGCGAGCTGAATGCGCATATCGTCTATCTGGCGCCGACATTGGAGGAGCATGAAGACGACTCGATCTGGCTGCACATGCTGGATGCCATGGCGGCACAAGCCGGCGAGACAGGCGCGCAATCGCTGGTCGGGGAAGTCGAGCTGAGTCATCGCCTCTTTGAGACCATGCGCCGCGCCGGCTATGCGGTCTACAGCCGGCAGGTGATCTGGCGCAGCGCGCCGCTCAGCGCGCGGCCCGCCCCGCCCGGCATCTGCATTCATGCCGAGACGCCGTCCGACCAAATTGGCGTAGCGGCGTTATTGGGCAGCACCATCCCGCGCATCTTGCAGGCGATCTTGGGTCCATCGACCGATATGGCAGGGCTGGTCTATCGCCGAGATGGCAAGATCGCCGCTTATATCGGCTACTCAGAAGGCAAGCACGGCATCTATGTGCTGCCTTTTGTGCATCCGGAAGCGCTGGGCGAAGCGCCCGAACTCATCGCCGCCGCCTGGCAGCAGATCGAGCGCAGCCGCAAGTTGCCCGTTTATGTTTGTGTACGCGGCTATCAAGGCTGGCTGGAGAATGCCATGCGCGATCTGGCTTTTGAGCCCTGGCTCGAACAGGCGGTGATGGTCAAACATTTGGCTGCCGGCGTGCGGCAAGCTTGCTTTGAGCAAGTCGGGCTGAGTACAACTGGCGGACGCAAACCCGCGGCCACCCTGCGCATGGGCGGCGAATGCAAGTTGCAGCGCGACCCGCATTAAGAGGATCGGAGGCAATCCTGCGCTCAATGGACAAACGAATCACGGATGACTTTGACATTCTGCGGCGGGTGCTGCCCATTCGCATCCGCAGCGCCATAGACGAACTAGGCAATACCAGCCAGTTGCTGGAGATCGTGCTGGACCTGGGCCGGGTGCCCACCGCCCGCTACATCGCTGGCGAATATGAGCTTTCGCAGCATGAAGTTACGGAAGACGACCTACAAAAGCTGGTCGAAAAGCTGGGCGACTTCGACGCCGACAACCGCGCCGGCATCGAACGTTCGCTGCATCGCATCTCGGCGATCCGCAACCGCCGCGGCAAGATCGTCGGCTTGACTGTGCGCATCGGGCGCGCGGTCTATGGCACGATCGACATCATCGGCGATTTGATCGAAGCCGGGCAAAGTGTCTTGCTGGTGGGGCCGCCCGGCGTTGGCAAGACGACCCTGCTGCGTGAAGCGGCGCGGGTGCGGGCGGGCGACAAGCGCGTCGTCATCGTCGATACTTCCAACGAAATCGGCGGCGATGGCGATATCCCCCACGCAGCCGTCGGCAAGGCGCGGCGCATGCAGGTATCCAAGCCCGAACGCCAGCACGAAGTCATGATTGAGGCGGTGGAAAATCATAATCCTGAAGTCATCATCATCGATGAAATCGGCCGGGAGCTGGAAGCCAAAGCCGCGCGCACCATCGCCGAACGCGGCGTGCAGTTGATCGGCACGGCGCATGGCAACACGCTGGAAAACCTGCTGCTGAACCCGACCCTGTCCGACCTGATTGGCGGCATCGAGTCGGTTACCTTATCCGATGACGAAGCGCGACGGCGCGGCACCCAAAAGGTCGTGCTGGAACGGCGGTCCGCGCCCACATTCGATATCGTGATTGAGATTCAAGCGCGCGACCGGCTGGTGGTGCATGCTGATGTCGCTTCGGCTGTGGACGCCATGCTGCGCAATCGCCCGCTGCCTACGGAATTGCGCGAGCGCGATGCGACTGGCCTCATCAACATCAGTGAGCAAGTGCAGGAATCCGCCGCCCGCTCTGCCCCAGCCCGCCATGGCAACCCAGCCAGCAGCGCCCATGTCGTGCGCGGCAACCGCGACAACGGAAAATCCCGCAGCGAGGTCAAAGACGAACTGACCAAGGCAGACCCGCACAGCTTGCGCACCACCCGCGTTTACCCCTATGGCGTGGCGCGCAACCGCCTCGAGAATGCCGCGCGCCGCCTGGCTGTGCCGCTGCTGCTCACCGACGACCTGGGCGAGGCGGAAGCCATCGTCACCTTGAAGACGCACTACCGTCGCCGTCCGCGCCTCATCTCTGACGGAGAGAAAAGCGGCGCCTCAATCTATGTGTTGCGCGCCAATACCGTCACGCAGATGGAGAACTTTCTGATTGACCTGTTCCGGCTGAACTCTCGGGAGATGCCAGACGCCTTCGACGCGGCGCTGCAAGAAGCCGAGCGCGCTATCAGCCGCATCCGCGCGGGCGAAGAATATATCAACCTCAAGCCGCAAGCCTCACAGATTCGCAAGCGGCAACACCAACTGGCTCGGCGGGCGCACATGCAGTCCGCCAGCGTGGGCGATGAACCACGGCGCTATGTTACGATTTATCGAGGCGCTGGTTGATGCGGCGGCCTCCCCCAATCCGCACCAACAGCAGCAACCGCTTCGCCCACAACACCATGCGCGTTCGCCTGCCCGCCATCATCGACGAAGTCCTGACGCTTAACAGCGACTATGAAGCCAGCATCCAGGCGCGTTTAAGCAAGCTGCGCGACGAGATTGCCGGCGGCGCGCTCATTCCCCCGCTGCCCAGTTGCGCGCCCGACCATGATGAGTGGCAGCGGGCAATCGACAAGCAGCGCGAGGCCACACAGAGCCAACCCGGCTGGCAGGATGCCGAGTGGTTTTTTGCGGAAACCTATGCCTACCGCTGGATTTTGGAAGCCGCGCGCTGGGGAGAAACCGGTCGTGACCCTTTCGCGCCCAAGAAGCGGGCGGAATTAAATGGCGATGCGCTGTGGCGGCTTGTCGAGCGGGCGCTGCAGCCATCTGATAGCCTGGCGGACGCGCTGAGCCGCGGCTTGGCGCTGGACCTGTGGGCGAATCGCATTGACTTGAGTTATGCCGCGTCCCAGCAGCATGGCACAGCAACCAGCGCCGACGACCTGCTGGTCGACGATCGGGGAGCTGTCATCGCGCAGTTGCTGGATGAGCCGGCTGGGGAGATAGCCCTGGTCGCGGACAATGCTGGCTCGGAGCTGGCGCTGGATCTGGCGCTGGTGGATTTGCTGCTGCGGCGGGCTGGCGCGCGCGCGCATATCTGCCTGAAAGCCGCGCCCACCTTCGTCAGCGATGCTACGATCCACGATGTCTGGCTGATGCTGGCGGAGATGGAGCGGCGCAGCCTCGAATCGGCGGCGCTGGCGAATCGTTTGCGCGCTGCCTGGTCAGCCGAGCGACTGCGCTTCTTGCCCCACCCATTTTGGAATAGCAGCCTATTTATGTGGGAGTTGCCAGCCAGCCTGCATGACGCGCTAAATAAAGCGCAACTGGTGATTATCAAGGGCGATGCCAATTATCGGCGCGCTGTCGGCGACTGCCTGTGGGATGCGCATAGTCCTTTCGCGGAGGCGCTGGGCTATCTTGATGCGCCGGCGCTGTGCCTGCGCACATTGAAGAGCGACCCGCTAGTCGGCTTGCCCGGTCAAATCAAGACGCAAACGCTGGATGCCAGCGACCCGGAGTGGCGCGTCAATGGCAAGCGCGGGCTGATTCAGTTCAAAGCGCGCTAGCTACTCAAAGAGCCAGCAAGTCGCCGTGGTCGGGAAGTCCGCTTCCTGCCAAGCCAAGACCTTGCGCGGCTGCAACTGCAAGACCAGCGCGTCGTCGACAGCCAGTTCGGGATTCAAGCCGTATTTTTCGGTGTAGCGCGCTTCGAGAGCCGCCATGGACTCGGCGGAGAGTTGGGCTGGGCGCAGCTCGCCTTCGATAATCACGACATCGTCGCCGCTTTCCAGGTGAATGCTCACACGCGGGTCGCGGCGGATGTTAGCGGCTTTGATGGAGTTCGCATCCGTCCCGAAGACGAATGCGCCCTCAAACCAGATGCCCCATACCGGCGCGGCATGGGGTCTGCCATCGGCGCGCGTACTGCAAACCCAATAATTGCGGGCGGCTCGCATCTGCCGCGTGGGCCAATCCCAAGCCAACATGCCGTCGGCAGCGGTGGCGACGCCATAATGGGGCATGTCGGGGCGGAGGCGGCGCGCCCCGGCTGGTGAAATCATGCGGTGGCGTTATTTGCTCATCGGCATGATGACATGCACGAAGTCGTCGCGGTCTTCTGGCTTGAGCACGCCGGGATTCTCGGGGCCATTGCTCTGGAAGACAACGCGCTCTTCTTTGATGACATTCAGCACATCAATCAGGTATTTGATGTTGAAGGAGATATCCAGCGGCTCGCCTTCGGCTGTGGCTTGGGCAGCGCCTTCGGTATCGCCGCGCTCGGCGCTCTTGCCGACGATCATGACATCGGCGGGCTCGCCGGGATTATCCGCCGGGCGCACGACCATGCTGCTGCTGTTGGCATTATCGCGGGCGAAGATCTCAGCGCGGCGGCAGACCGCCAGCAGGTCGCTGGTATAGAGCGTGGTGGTGGTGGCGAAAGAGCGCGGGATGATGGCGGCGAAATCCGGGAAGCGCCCATCTAGCGCCTGCGAGGTGATGACCACATTGGGCGCGATGAAGGTGATGGCGTTGCGCTCGCTGGGCAGGCAGATGCCGACTTCCATATCATCGCCACAGATGCGCGCTACTTCGTTCATGGTGCGCGCCGGGATGACCATATCCTGTTTTTCTTCGAAGCTCTTGGGCATTTCGCTGGTGCGCACCGCCAGCCGATAGCCATCCGCCGCGGCCATGGTCAACGTTTCGCCTTCCAGCTTGATATACGCGCCGGTCAAAATTGGGCGGTTGACCTCGGTGGCGGCAGCGAAGACTGTCTGGTTGATCATCTCTTTGACCGTGCCGCCAGCCAGTTGCAGGTCGGCCTCTTGCCCGTGGTTGATGGGCGGGAATTCATCGGCGGCAATGCCACGAATGTTGGCGGTCTGCACGCCACAGCGCATCTCCATAGTGTGCGTAGACACATCCAGCCGCATATCAATGCGCTCGCGGGAGAGCGTGCCGACCAACTCGCTGAAGGTGCGCGCCGGCAGGGTGATGCTGCCAGCCTGCTCGACCTTGGCGCCGATCCAGGCGGTTATGCTCAACTCAAGGTTGGTCGCTGAAAGTTTCAGACGCGAATCCTCAGTTTCCAGCAGCACATTGCTTAATACCGGCAGCGGCGGGCTGCTTTCGATGGCGCGGGTGACGGTGCTCAGGCTCTTCGCTAGGTTCTCCTGGAGGACACTAACAATCATTGTTCTAACTCCTGCTTTGGACGGCGCATGAACGCGGCAACTCGAATGCAAAATGACTTACATTAGTATAACGCAGAAATCGCCACTTGGCACTATAGAATATCTGTGCAATCAGAGCAATCGCATCAAAACATATTTGCCACAGGGACGCAGAAGTAATGCCAAGTAAGTCCTGCGAATACAACCCCCAGCCCCCAGCCCCTTG
>VXNO01000164.1 GCA_009840575.1 Chloroflexota bacterium
GTTTGGGGGCGGGGATAAAATGGACACTCCAGAGTCTCATTATTTACTTGCTATTACTTCTGCGGTGAGTTTTCAGCCCACGAGCTTTTCATACGCGCCTGCCCAGAGGGACGGGTCGCGCGTCATGCGGTTGAGCTGGATGTGGGCGACTCGTGGCAGCAACTTGACCATGGCTTCGGGCAGCAGATGCCAATCCCCGGCTTTGACCAACTTCTCCAGGCTCTGCGCCTCCAGCGAAGCCCACCACCATTTCTGTTGAAAGTCATCGGCTTTTTTCCAGTAGCCGCGTTTTTCCCAGGCGCGGGTGGATTCTTCGACGGTATCGTCAATCGCGCGCAGGCAATAGACCAAGGCCGCCACCATGTCTTTGGTCTCGGGGGATACTGTCCGCTGCTGGCTGAGTCGGCGCAAGATCTCGGCGATGGTGCGCAGTTGCGCATTGCGGCGTTTGCCCGGGCTGTTGGTGTTGATGACGCGCGCCATGGCCAGAGCCTCAATCAGCTTGATGCGGGCGGATGCCACGATAGATGCGCACCCCGCCTATGGTCTTCAGGATAGTGGCGGCATCGCGCCCGGTGATCTCCGCAAGTTCCAGCGCGTTCAGCGGGCGGTTGCCATTGATGAGCAGGGCGCGGAAGACGCTGTCGATCAAGCCGATGTGCTCGGGGAAGAGGTCGTCGCTCTGCGCTGCTTCGGTCAGCGCCAAGCCCAGCCGGTCGCGCTGAAATACTTCGCCGGTCTGGGGGTCGACATAATCAAAGACTTCTTGCAGGTCGCCTTGCGCCAGGAATTTTTGCTGGTCGGGGCTCAGATGCGTGAGCAGGTACACTTGCAAGTCGTCGCGGCTTTGTTCCCACCAATCGTAGTCGATGGCGAACTTGGTCTCGACGCTGGGTTTGATGAGGTAATTGAGCGCCATGCGCCTCCTCGCGTCTTAGTGGTTCAGCTTCCAGTAATTGCCGCCGACATAGTCAAAGTCGGGGCTGGAAAGCAGCGTCGCGAACATTGGTCCGGGCGGGCAGCGGCGCAAGATATTTAAGGCGCTGTAGAGCACTTTCGTATGCACCGTGCCTTGCGGGGTCTGGCGGCTGAGCTCATGAATGAGGCTGCGCAGCAAGCTGACCAGCGGCACCTGCCGGGTTTGAATGTCTTTGCCCAGCTTGTCAACTTCCGCCAGGTTGCCAACGCCCACGATGATCATTTCGTCATAATCCGCGCCAACAGCCCGTTGCGCCGTGCGGAAGCGCAGTCGGTCGTCTTCACTGCGATCCGCCAGCGGGATCCACTCCGTGCGCGGGCGGTAGCTGTCAAATTCAATTTCGATGCGGGCGGGGTCGTCCGTGCGGTTGAGGTAGGCATACGCGCCCACCGGCAGATGATGCTTCTGATACAGAGGCGCCAATCCAAAGACGTATTTGTGTTCATGCACCACCCAGCAGCGGTATTCCTCTTTGTCCAGCAGGTCGATGACCGTGATGGCGATGCGCGGCGTCTTGGCATCGGGGAAGATGTGCTGGGTTTCGGAGTTGATGGGCAACGTGCCGACGCGCCGATGCGGGTAGATCAAAGTAATGCTGACCTCATCTTCCGGTACCGGCGATGTCAGCGGCGAATGCTCGTCATCCAGGTCATATTCCAGTTGCAACATCTCTCGCGGCAGCAAACGGCGGTCGTAGTCCAGCGGGCTATATTGCAGAATCGCTGGCACTTGCAAGACCATACGCGGCAGCAGCGATTTGAGATGCCAGAGGACTTGCCCGGCAGGTCCTACCTCGTCAAAGCGCTCGTCCTGATTCATCGCGTAATTCAGCGAAAATGCCTGCAAGGGCAGAGGCATATCGCCCAGCCCGCCCACCTCTGCCAGGATCTGCTGGGGACTGAGCGGTCCGCCGCCGTGCATATCCAGTACCGCCTCCGCCAGATGCAGATGCCCGATATCGACATCTACCATCAGCTCGCGCACGAACCAGGTGCCAGAGATGCGCACGAGGTCTGGGTTGCGCTCCAGCGAGTCATTCACTTGTTCGACAATGGTCGTCTGTGGGTCGCGCAGGATGTCTTCTAACGTGTAGTCGGCTTTTACCTGGCTGGGATGGCTGTTGAACTGCGCGTTGTTGAGCGGGTGCTCACCAGGGAACTCCACGACAAATTCGCGCGTGCCCGGCGCTTCGTCGAATTGCACAGCCGCGACCTGGATGGCGCTGAAATCGGCGCTGGTGCCGCTGCGCAGGCTGACGACCTGCCCGGTTGCGTAGTCCAGCGCGGCAAAGGTCAGTCGATCGCCGATTTGGTAGCTGTCGGCGGGGCGGTAGAGCTTTGTGTCGGCGTATTGCTGCTTGAGTCGGCGGCGAACGGCGTTCTCGCGCCTTTTGATGATGGCGGTCGCCAACTCGATAGCGGTAAGCGGGGTCTCTTTCTCAAGCAGCAAGTTGGTGATTGCTTCGATATCATCAGCGCTGATAACGAATTCATAGGCCCAATGGTGTGCTGGCAGCACCTCGCGCCACCTCCCAAGTCTGCCGGTTGCAGCTGCTATCCTAGCCAGCCGCGCGCGCATCGTCAAGCGCAGGTTGGGCACCTATCAGGCCAATCGCATCAAAACAAAGCCCTGCAAAAGGACAATGTCCTAAACTTTTACCACCGAGTACGCCGAGTTTAAGGAGTGCGCCGAGAGGGAAGCAATGGATTTGCGCTGTGGATCTACTCGAAACCGTCGAATGTAGAGGCAATCTGTCAAGCCGTTCGCCAGATAAAATCAGAATCCTCGCGCGTAATTTGCTTTCCAGGATCTTTCAGGGATTGAGGAGGTCATTTCGGGCGAGTCACCGCCTCGCCCCTACCCCAAATCTCTGTGCCTTCTGAGCCTCTGTGGTGAATTAATTTTGATGCAATCGCCCTAGGGCGTCTATGGATTCTAGATTCGTCAAAGCCTCAGCTCCCGCAATCTCCGCGCGTATAGACATAATCGCCGCTGATCCAGCCCTCGGTCGCCCAGCGGCGCACTTTGAAATAGCCATGATGTTTCTCGCTGGCGGGCAGCCATTCGCGCAAGCCCGTCACAGTGATGACCGGACCATCCGGCGGGCTCTCGCGGAAGTTCACATTCTCCCAGAGCCATACTTCGCAATCGCTCAGGATTTGTGGCTGGCTTGGCTCTGGCGGGATTTCCAGCGGCGGCTCACCTCGCAGCAGCACGACGGTACCGGCGCGGTCAATCATGGCGCAGGTCATGCCATCGCGTTGATGCGCGGGCAAATCAAAGAGCTGGCGCGGCATGTAGGCAGCGTCGAGGAAGACGATGCGCCCGAATTGCGCGAAGCAGACTTCCATGCCCGGCGTGATGTAGCCCCAGAGGTCGACCGCGTCCAGGATGCCCCGCTCGACGAGGTCTTCTCTGCCCACGCCGATATGGTCAACTTGCCGTCCCTGCGCGCCATCATGCCAGTTGCTGACCTGGATACCCGGTGGCAGATGATTGAGCGTGTCATGGATGGGAGTCGGGGTGGGCTTGGGCACATACGGTTCATCACCGCTGGCTGGGGAAGCGGGCAGGGTCAGGGTTGTTATTCCATCTTGCATAGTATCACCGGTCGGAAAAGAAGCGACTTGGGAAACACCGTAAGCATTTTTCGCGCGGATTACCGGCGAATATAGTGTATTGGGTGACAGTCCCGTGACGATATAGCTGTCGACATCGCCGACATCAAACCACTCGTAGCGATCTATACGGCTATCGAGGCTTATTTCGTAACTGGTAGCGCCGGTGACTTTTGTCCAGCTGAGGGTAAAACTGTTATGCGTGATGTTGCTGACTATGCCCAAATCGCTCAGAGGGGGCGGGGCTATGTTGGTTCCATCAAGCGTGGTGGCGGATGCATTGACACGGTCGGAAACACCATTGGCATTTTTGGCGCGGACGGACACGGAATAATGGCGATTGGCGACGAGGGCGGTGAAAGTATAGCTGGAGACATCGCCGACATCAAACCACGGCTCGAAATCAAATATCTTGGGATTATAGGTGACTTCATAGCTGGTCGCGCCGGCCGATTTTGTCCAGTTGAGGGTGATGCTGTCGTTGGTGACGTTGCTGGTAGAGACGTTGGT
>VXNO01000101.1 GCA_009840575.1 Chloroflexota bacterium
AACACCAATCCCCAACCATCCCCCCCCCCCCCCCCCCGCAGCTGCTAGCCCCTGAATATGGCAAAGACTTCGTCGAATCCGACCTTGAGCTGGCTTGGCAATGGGAGGGCGACCTCAGGCAGAATCAGTTGTTTGCGCTGCGTCTGTGGGCAGAAGGTCGGGACGCTCTGGAGGTTTGGACCAGTCAAAGCAGCGTCAATGCGCAACGCGAAATTGACAGCTACAGCGTGGATTATGGCAAGTTCTACTGGCAGGTCGCTGTGGTGAATCTCGATACTGCGGGCGGCTTCGCATCTATGGGCAGTGCCTGGAGCGAAGCGCGCTCCCTGCAACGGCTGCGCAGACTGTCCCTCGCGGCTCTGCCCTATGTGGAGATGTCAGCCGCCGCGCAAAGCTTCGCCGACCAAGAGCTATCTGCCAGCGAATTGATTGACGCCGTGCACCTGTTCATCCACGAAAACAGCCAAACCAACGAGCAACCTGCCTACGCGGCCGATTATGCCGATGCTATAGATATGATGTTCGCCCACGCGCAAGGCGAAAACAGCGATATGCCGCAACTGCTCTGCGATGGCAGGTCGACCGCCATGCTGACCCTGCTGCGCGAATTCGGCATCGAGAGTCGACTGGTCTTTTTGTATGCCGATACGCCTGGCTACATCAGCCAGCACACCATGCTCGAGGTCTTCAACCCGGACACTCAGCGGTGGCAAGTCCACGATGTCGGCTTTGATTTCTACTTTGTAGACGGCGCTCGGGAAGGGCGCGTCAACGCGGCGCCATTGCTCTTTGGCAAGCACGACACTGTGCTGGGCTGTCCTATTGCAGGCGGCGTATGCAGCAGAAGTGTCGCCGGGCAATCCCTATCCTACTTTGAAGCGCTGCGCTATGGGCATACCTTTGAGGTCTGGGCGAATCCCGACCGCTTTGACATCTCCGACCGTTTTGCTGGACAAGCCAACATGAATCTTGCCGAGTTTATCGGCGACGGCGACTCGACGCGCGTTACCTTGCGCCTGGAAAGCTGGCTGGAATTCCCAAATTGACGCTCAATCGGGTAATATAATTTGGGGAGAAAAAGGATCCCTTCAACTTGACGAAAGACGCCGACGACCGCCGCCAGATGTTCGCAGCCCGCTACGCAAGCGGCGAGACGCCTTGGGACAGCGGCATCACCCCGCCGGAGATCATACAGATCCTGAGCGAGTTGCCACCGGGCGCGGCGCTGGACATGGGCTGCGGCACGGGCACGGTCCTGCGCGACCTGCTGGCGAAAGGCTGGCAAGGCGATGGCATCGATTTCGTGCCAGCGGCAATTGAACTGGCGGCGAAGAAACTAGCTGGCTTCCCGACCGAGACCTGGCGCGTCTTCTGCCACGATGTAACGCGCTTGCCCGAGTTGACAGACCTGCGCGAGCCGTACCAGCTCATCATCGATATCGGCTGCGGGCATGGACTGCATGGCGCTGCGGCAGAGGACTATGCGCGTGGCTTGAGCGAACTGCTGGCAGTGGGCGGCGTCTTCATGCTCTATGCGGCGCAGCCACGCCCGGAGTCAGCGATGGGCTGGCGACCGGATTTCGCGAAGCGGCTCTTCTGCCCGCCCTTGCGGATTGTCTGGCGGCAAGATGGCGACGATGCCAAGCTGGGCGCGAAGTCGAGTTGGTATCGGCTGGAGCGAGACAGCGCATGACTGGCGCGCGCCTGCCCAATAGCCAAGGCAGCGGCGATTTCCTCCAGTTGACCGCGATTGAAGTGGTCGCGCCGAGCTAGCTAACACAATTTGCCTTTTTTGCCGCGTCATTGATTTCCCGCTTGCCCTATAATGCGCGTATTCTTCTAGCCCAGTCGGGGTATCTTGCGCCTGCTGACCGTCATTTTGCTTTGCTGCGCTTTGCTGCTGTGTGCCTGCGCCACGGCGAGCGACGCGCCCGCGACCCCAGCGCCACGCCCTGACCCGGCTGCTGATCTTCCCGCCGCCGCGGAAACCGCCCGCCGTTTTTTGAATGCCTGGCAAGCTGGCGACCTGGATGCCATGCACCGCCTGCTGACTTTCCGCAATCGCGAGCTGACCCCGCTGGTGGAGTTCCGCGCGCTCTACCAGCAGGCGCATGCCGCCATGGGCTATATCAGCCTGGACTACAAGCTGCAATCCTTGACGGGCGAAGGGCGCTTCTTGACTCTGCAATACGAAGTTACTTTTCATACGCGCATCGTGGGCAGCTTTGTCGATAGCCAGCGGATGCTGCACCTGGTGGTGGATTCGCAGCTTGGCGAGTGGCGCATCGCCTGGTCGCGCGCTGATATTTTCCGCGAGCTGGGCGAAGGCGCGCGGCTGGTATTCGAGTCGCAGCTGCCCGTCCGCGCCAACATCTACGATCGGCATGGCAGAGCCTTAGCCGACCAAAATGGGCGGGTCGTGCGCATCTTGGTCGATAACCGTCACATCCCCGACCGCGAGGCTTGTTTCCTGGCTCTCGCAGAAGCCACTGGCGAGACAGCCGCCGAGATGGACGACTTGTTCAATCGGCGCTCCAAACCCGACTGGATCGTTGATGCCGGCGCGATCGAGCGAGACACCTATATCCGCCTGCATGACCGCATTGAGCCAGTCTGCGCCGCCGACTTCACGCAGCAGGCAACGCGGCGCTATCTGGATGGCGCGCTGATGCCGCATATCCTGGGGTATGTTGGCTATGCGGATGCCGATGAGCTGCCGAGTTTGCTGGCAGCCGGTTTGCATGCCGAGAGCATCATCGGCAAAGCCGGTCTCGAAGCCAGCATGAACGACGTCCTGGCCGGCGCGCCCGGCGGGAGGCTATCGCTGGTGGCGGCGGATGGGCGGCGTCTGCGCATATTGAGCGAGGCACCTTCGCAAGCGCCCAAGAGCTTGTGGCTGACGGTCGCTGCCGATTTGCAGCAATTTATCCGCGGCGCGCTGGAAGACGCCTTCGCCAATGGCAGCTTTGCGGACGAAACCAATGGCGCGGCTGTCATCATCATGGATGTCAACACTGGCGAGGTGCTGGCGCTGGTCAGCCACCCGACTTATGACAGCAACATGCTCAACCCCTTCCCGACAATGGGGCGCGAGGCAGCGTATACCGCCCTAGCGGAGCTAATCGCCGATGAACGCAATCCCCTGCTCAATCGCGCTGCGCAGGGCACCTATGTAACCGGCTCAGTCATGAAAGTGATGAGCTCGGTCGCGGCGCTGGAAAGCGGCGTTTATTCGCAGGACAGCCGCTATAGCTGCATCGGCACCTGGCGATACGGCAACGACCTGCGTTATGACTGGCTGCCTGCGGGGCATGGGGTGATGTCAGTGCGGACGGGCATCACCAATAGCTGCAATCCCTTCTTTTACGAGGTTGGCTTTCGCTTGAATGCGCAAGACCCGCAGTTGCTGCCTGGTTTTGCGCAAAAGCTGGGCTTGGGGCAGCCGACCGGCATAAACAGCATTTCCGAAGCCGCCGGCTATATCCCCGCGCCAGATACGATCGAGCGGTCGACGGGCTTGCCTTGGTCTTATGGACATGCGGTGAACCTGTCTATCGGGCAAGGCGAGGTGCAGGTTACCCCCCTGCAAATGCTGCGTATGTACGCGGCGGTGGCGAACAGCGGTTACCTGCTGCGCCCGCAGCTAGTGCGCGAGCAGGGAATCCTGGATGATCGCGAGCCAGTCGCCCGGCGCGAGGCGCTGCGCGACCTGGGCTTGGACGCGGCTAACCTGGCTTTCATTCAGCGCGGCATGTGTGATGTAACCAGCAGCTATCCTGGCACGGCAGCGCATATTTTTGCGGCGTCTCCCCTGCTGGAGATAGGCGTATGCGGCAAGACGGGCACAGCGCAGGTGCCGGGCGCAGACAAATTGCCACATAGCTGGTTCATCGCCTACGCGCCCGCCGATGAACCGCAGATCGCCATCGTCACCCTGGTGGAAAATGGCGGCGAAGGTTCGACTGTCGCTGCGCCACTGACGCGGGATATCCTCGAATTTTTCTATTTTGCGGAGTTGTAAGGGTAAGATAATGGGTAGTGGTGGCGCGATAAGTGATATGAGATGAAAATGCTCCCTATGATACAAG
>VXNO01000110.1 GCA_009840575.1 Chloroflexota bacterium
GATGGGGGCTGTAGCCACAAGACTTACTTGCACTTACCTCTGTGGTGAAATATCTTCGTAGAACGCTATAATAGGCTTCTGATACTCAATAGCAAGAGTAGCGCATGGACAGCCAAAGTCCTTACATCCAAATACTGCGCGAGCACGGTTGCCGAATCACGCAGGCGCGGCGGGTCGTGCTGCGCGCGCTCGAAGACGCCAGCGGGCATTATACTTCGGCGCAGATCATCGCGGCTGTGCAGGCGCTTGACCCGCGCGTCGGGCGTGCCAGCGTCTTTCGCGCGTTGGAGTTGTTCACGCGGCTGGGCATCCTGCGCCCCACCTACCTCAGCGGGAGCTTGACGCCCGCTTATGTGCTGATGTCGGACGGGCACCACCATCATGTCATCTGCAGCCAGTGCCAAGTCATCCATGAATTCGACGATTGCGGCTTGGATGCTATGACGCGCCAGTTGGAATCGCGGCTGAACCTGCGCATCGACGGGCATCTGCTTGAGTTTTATGGCGTCTGCGCCGATTGCCAGGCGGCGGGCGCATGAGCGAAGTTGTCATCGTCAGCGCGCTGCGCAGCCCCATCGGCAAGTTGCGCGGCGCTTTGTCAACGCTGCGTCCCGATGACATGGCAGCGCTGGTGATTGGCGCGGTGGTCGAGCGAGCGGGCATCGACCCTGGCGAGATTGAAGAGGTCTACTTCGGCTGCGCCAACCAGGCGGGCGAAGACAATCGCAATATCGCGCGTATGGCGGCGCTGCTGGCGGGCTTGCCGGAGTCCGTGGCCGGCGTGACGGTGAATCGCCTCTGCGCCAGTGGCCTCACAGCGGTCAACCAGGCGGCGCGGGCGATTTTGGCTGGCGAAGGCGAGGTCTTCGTGGCGGGTGGCGTCGAAAGCATGAGTCGCGCGCCCTATTCGCTGCCCAAAAACCCGCCCGCCCTTGGCTCGACAGGCAACATCACCGCCTGGGATACCGCATTGGGCTGGCGTTATCCCAATCCGGCGCTGGAAAAAATCTACCCGCTGGAAGCCATGGGCGAAACCGCCGAAAATATCCACGAGCTCAGCCGCAGCGGCACCATCCCCGGCGGCGAAATCACCCGCGAGCAACAAGACCGCTATGCCCTGCAAAGCCAGCAGCGCGCCGTAGACGCCATCAATCGCGGCGCATTCCATGACGAAATCCTGCCCCTGCGCATCCCGCAGCGCAAAGCGCCAGCGCGCATTGTCACTACCGACGAGCGCCCATTCATGCGCCAAACCAGCAATGGTTACGAAGTCGCCACCGATATGCACAAGCTGGCATCGCTGCGGGCGGCATTCCGAGCCAATGGCACTGTCACCGCCGGCAACAGCAGCGGCATAAACGACGGCGCTTGCGCCTTGCTACTGATGTCGGCGCGGCGGGCGCGGTCGCTGGGATTGCAACCGCTGGCGCGTTGGCTGGGCTCGGCAGCAGCCGGCATCGACCCGCGTGTGATGGGCTTGGGTCCTGTGCCGGCGGCGCAAAAATTGCTGCGGCGGCAGGGGCTGGAAGTCAGCGATATTGACTTGGTCGAGCTGAACGAAGCTTTCGCTGTGCAGGCAATCGCCGTGCTGCGGCAGTTGGGCATCAGCGAGGCGATTGCCAATGTGAATGGCGGGGCGATCGCGCTGGGGCATCCGCTGGGCTGCAGTGGCGCGCGCATATTGACCACCTTGCTGCACGAGATGCGCCGGCGAGCCGCGGGCGGGGCAAAAATCAGCTACGGCTTGGCGGCTTTGTGCGTGGGCGTCGGGCAGGGCGAAGCGACTTTGGTCGAGTTGATGCAGCCGGCATGAAACGCGTCCCGCAACTGACCCCGCAGACCGCCGCAAAGCGCATCCCGACTGGCGCGGCCGTTATGGTCGGCGGCTTTGGCATGACTGGTACGCCCGCTCACCTGCTGCATGCCTTGGCGGAGACAGACACCCGCGAGCTGACTTACATCGCCAACAACATCGGCGAGCCAGGTTTGGGCGGCGGACGCCTGCTGCGCAATGGGCAGATTAGCAAGGCGATAGGCTCTTTTTTCACCAGCAATCCCGAAGCGGTGGCGGCTGCGCAGAGCGGCGCCATCGCCTTTGAGCTGCTGCCCCAAGGCAATTTGACGGAGGCGATACGGGCGGGCGGCGCAGGCATCGGCGGCTTTTATACGCCCACAGCCGCGGGCACGCCCCTGGCAGCTGGCAGCGAAATCCGCCGCATCAACGGGCGCGACCATGTCTTTGTGCCAGGGCTGCGCGCCGATGTCGCTTTGCTGCGCGCGCGGCGGGCGGACGAAGCTGGCAACCTCGTCTACCACATGACCGAGCAGAACTTCAACAAAGCCATGGCCACAGCAGCCGACCTGGTCATCGCCGAGGTCGACGAGATATTGCCGCTGGGCAGCCTCGACCCCAACACGATTCACAGTCCCGGCAATTATGTCGATGCGCTGGTGCATGCGCCAGCCACTCTGGCCGAGATGGGCAGCTCGGCAATGGCGCAGGCGACGCGGACGGATGAGAAACGGCTACAAATTGCGCGGCGCGCTCTGGCTGAGCTGCAGCCGGGCGATGTTGTCAACCTGGGCGTGGGCATCCCCACCCTGATTGCCGATATGATTACTCCCGCGCATGGCATCATCCTGCATACAGAAAATGGCTTGCTCGGCGTGGGTCCAGCGCCAGCAAGCGGCGGCGCGCTGGACTACCCGGTCAACGCGGGCAAGCTGCCCGTTACCGCGCTGCCGGGCGCTAGCTATTTCGATAGCGCCGATTCCTTCGCCATGATCCGCGGCGGGCATATCGATGTGGCGGTGATGGGTGGCTTGCAGGTCGATGCGGCGGGCAACCTCGCCAATTGGTCTGTGCCTGGCAAAGCGCTGCTGGGCGTGGGCGGCGCGATGGACCTGGCCAGTGGCGCGCGCCGACTCATCATCACCATGACGCACTGCGACCGGCAAGGACGTCCCAAGCTCGTGCCGCGCTGCAGCCTGCCGCTCACGGCGAAATGCGCGGTCGATTTTCTCATCACCGAACTGGCGGTCTTTGCCTTCTCCGCTGGGCAGATGCGCCTGGTCGAGCTGATGCCGGGCGTAGAGCTTGACAAGCTGCGCGCCAAGACCGGCACCGCGTTTGCTATTCATCCCAAGCTACGCTAACATTAGCGTAAGTTAGCAGTTTGCTTACCTTGCCGGAGGCGAAGCAGAATATGGCCGCCAGTTGTTTCTCAGTTGTCTCTTCATTAATTTATTTGCCTAGAATCTTGTCAACTTTACCCCCTCCCCCCCCCGAATATCTGTTCTAGTTCTGCGCTGCTGCCTGATTGCTTCGTTTAGCTGCTTCGCCCTGTCTGCCCAAGCCCAAAACGCCCCGCCCGCGCCCACCAACGTCTCCACCAGCAACGTCACCAACGACAGCATCACCCTCAACTGGACGAAATCGGCCGGCGCGACCAGCTACGAAGTCATCTACAACCGCGATCCAACTTTCTTCACGGACTGGCTTGATGTCGGCGATGTCGCCAGCTATGCCTTCACAGGCCTCACCGCTGCCAGGGACTATGTCATGAACGTCCGCGCCAAAAATGCCAATGGCGTTTCCAGCCAGGTCGTTGCCCGCGCCACCACGCTGGACGGGACCAACAAAGCCCCACTCGATTTCAGCGCCTCGCCTCTACTCAGCGAAGCCACACACAACAGTTTTCGGATCAGCTGGGCAAAAGTCACCGGCGCTACCAGTTACGAAGTACAATACGGTGCTACCAACGTAAATGAAGCATCGCCTTGGATCGATGTCGGGAATGTCTCCAGCTATATCTTCACCGGACTGCTGCCTAATACCATGTATTCTGCGGGGGTCCGCGCGAAAAATGCCTACGGTATTAACTTCGCACTATCTGCGACTATTGTCGTTGATGGTAGAGAAAGTCACTTTATACGAACCCTGCCCGCTCCGCCAGGCAGCGCTGCCCCAGATAGCGATGGCAGCGATCATGAACCGTATGTACCCAAGCCCACCCCGACGCCCATCCACGACACGCTCAATCACCTGCCGCCGGGCATCCAGGTCAGCAACTGGGTCGACGGCG
>VXNO01000008.1 GCA_009840575.1 Chloroflexota bacterium
TCCCCCGGCCTCTTGCCCCCACGAGGAGGGAAGGGGAGCTAGTCGAGCGCGGATTTGAGCATAAATTGCAGCAACTTGCCCCAGCAGCCTCTCGATTGAAGCTAATTTGCTGCGAGGTTAAAGCCCCCTCCCTCATTTTGCGCCACGTAGACACTGGCGGTCGGGGCGGGGTTTGGGGGCTGATTCACATAAAGCTGTCATGTCGTCAGATCTCAATGGGGGAAGGTTTCGCCGAGCATTCACATAAGCATCAAAACCCATACAGAATCACGATTCCGGCTGCCTTAGCTCCCCTCCCTGATGCTTCGGGGAGGGGTCGGGGGTGGGGTAGACCGATTAAGCGGCAATCAATTCCTGGCGTCAGGCGAGCCGTACATCACACCTCTATTTTCGCATTATTTACTTGGCGTTACTTCTGTGCCTCTGTGGCAAAAAAATGTATTGATGCGTTTAGAGCGGCTCGAGCCCCAACTCTTCCGCCAGCGGGCGCAGCTTCACGATTGTCTCACGGGCGACCGGGATGCCGGTTCGCTGCCGTTCCGCCATGCGCTGGAATTGCACCTCGCCGGGCAGCATGACCGGGCGCGCCGGGTCGATGGGCGGCGCAGACTTGACCTGCCGCACCAGCTCCTCCAGTCGCGCTTCGACCTCGGCGGCGGGCAACAGGGCGGCGGGATCAATAGCGACCAGCATGTGCCCGACATCAAAATTGTTTTCGTCCTGGAAGACATCCCGTCCAAAAAGCGCGCCCGTCATCACGCCTGTCATCACATCAGTGAACAGGCTCAAGCCATAACCTTTGTATGCGCCGATGGGCAATAGCGGGCCCGCCATAGCCGCGCCGGGGTCGGTGGTCCTTTCGCCAGCCGGCGTCAGCGCCCAGTCGTCGGGCATGGGGCGTCCCTCGCGTTCATACCAGCGCATCATGCCCTTGCCCGACATGGTCAAAGCCATATCCAAGACAATCGCCTGCTCGCGGCTGCGCGGTATGGCGATGCCCCAGGGGTTCGTCCCTAGCACGACTTCCGCGCTGCCCCAGGGCGCCATTTCTGACGAGGCATTGGTCATCGCCCAGCCGATCAAACCTTGCTTCGCCGCCGACAGCGCATGGTAGCCGGCGATGCCGAAATGGTTGCTGCCGCGCACGCCGACCATGGCGATGCCGCTGGTTTTGGCTTTGCGTATCGCCCGCGACATGGCTCGCTGCGCCGCCACATAACCGAATCCCTTTGCCGCGTCCAGCAGCGCATAGGCGGGGCTATCCACCAGCCAGCGCATGGCGGCTTGGGGCAGGAGTCCGCCATTTTCCAGCCGCCGTTTGTAGCGAAAGAGCTTTTCCACCCCCTGCCCCTGGCCGGGGTGCCACCACTGCGCCGCCGTCATCAAGCCATCGCTGATGATATCGGCTTCTTCGGAAGATGCGCCCACCGCGCGCAGGAAGTCGCTGACAAAGCCGCGCAGCCTCTCCAGCGGGTAATAATCAACCAGCGCCGTATTTTGGATTTCGTATGCCATTTCTTTGCCCTCACATAAATGGCTGATGAAGTGGATTGAGCACCGCTTCGTTGACGACGAATTCGGCGGGACTAGCCAGGAGCTGCGCGATTAGCCTGGCGACCGCGCGCGGGTCCATGCTTTGCTCACGCGGCAGGACGCCGATGGGAGCGCCGCGCCAGCCGGTATCCATGCCGCCAGGATACAAAATGGTCGAGCGGATGCCATGCGCCGCGCCAGCCTGGGCAATGGCATGGTTCAAGCCCGTCACGCCAAATTTTGCCGCGCCATAAGCAGGGCTGCCGCCGCCCCGCAATCCAGCCGTGCCAGAAATGTTGATGACATAGGCTTGCCGCGCCCGGCACAAACTATCCCAAAGCGCGCGCGTCATATAAAAGACGCCCGACAAGTTGGTACTGATAACCGCGTCCCAATCCGCGAAGTCGGTCTCTGCAAAGCTGCGCGGAGCGGGTATGCCGGCATTGTTTACCAGCGCATCCACGCTACCGAACTGGGCTGCGACTTGTTCTGCCAGCGCCTGCACTTGCGCCACATCCGCTACATCACAAGGCAGCGCCGTGGCGGCACCGCCTGAGTCGCGGATTGCCTTGGCGGCGGCTTCCAGCGGGTCGACGCGCCGCGCGATCATCAGGACATGCGCGCCCAGCCCGGCGAGTTCCTGGGCGATCGCCAAGCCCAGCCCGTGGCTCGCCCCGCTGATGACGACTGTTTTGTGATTCATCATGTTGCAGTCCTGGATTCTTGGACAGCCAAGCTAGAGCATAACACGGATGCGAGCAAAGGGCAGGTAAATCGCCGCCTTCGGCAGGGCAATCGCTTCAAATTATTCACCACAGAAGTAGAATCAAGAAAATAACGCGAAAATCCAGAAATGAATGTAGGGGCGAGCCTTGGGTCGCCCGCCGTTTTCTGTGATGATTCTGGGCGAGCCAGGGCTCACCCCTACAGATTACATTCTCACGACTAACTTGGTCTTACTGAGAAAACGAGACTACACAGAGGGCGCAGAGCTTTGCTTGACAGATCGCCGTTACAGTGATTATTTTCGCGCGGGTACACAGCGCGCCCATTGCTTTCTTCTCGGCGTACTCCTTAAACTCGGCGTACTCGGTGGTAAAGAATTCGAGCCGTTGTCCTTGTACAGCGCTTCATTTTGATACGATTACCCTGTATTAAATCCATCCCGCCCTTGACAGATTAGAACACAAGTGCTATGCTTATCGCATTAGCAAATCCGCCACAAAGGCACTACACTAGCGGCAACCAAGTGAAACGAGATGGCAGCCATGGCAAAGCGATCCCAAGCGGTAAAGACGATCAAAACCTTCGACAACAACAACCACGAGGCTCGTCAGAAGGCGCTGGACGCCACCCTCACCGACATCACCAAGCGCTATGGCGATGGCGCTATCATCAACCTGGGCGCATTCAGCAGCCTGGAAGTCGAAGCCATCCCGACTGGCTCGCTGGGCTTGGATATCTCCTTAGGCGTTGGTGGCGTGCCGCGCGGGCGCATCGTGGAAATCTATGGTCCCGAGAGCAGCGGCAAGACGACGCTCTGCCTGCATGTGGTGGCGGAAGCGCAAAAGACTGGCGGTATCTGCGCCTTCATTGATATGGAGCACGCGCTCGACCCCGCCTATGCCGAGAAAATCGGCGTGAACATCCAGCAGCTTTATGTCAGCCAGCCCGACACAGGTGAGCAGGCGCTGGAGATAACCGAGCATCTGGTGCGTTCGGGCGCGCTGGATGTCATCGTGATCGATAGTGTGGCGGCGCTGGTGCCACGCGCGGAGATTGAAGGCGAAATGGGCGATAGCCATGTCGGCTTGCAAGCGCGCTTGATGAGCCAGGCGCTGCGCAAATTGGCGGGCGCGATCAAACAAAGCAATGTCTGCGTCATATTCACCAACCAACTGCGCGAGAAAGTCGGCGTGATGTTTGGCAGCCCGGAGACGACGCCGGGCGGACGGGCGCTGAAGTTCTATGCCAGCGTGCGCATGGACATCCGCCGCATCCAACAAATCAAGCACGCGGGCGATGTCGTGGGCAACCGCACGCGCGTCAGAGTCAAAAAGAACAAGGTCGCCCCGCCTTTCAAACAATGCGAATTCGACATCATGTTCAACCGCGGCATCAGCAAATCGGGCGAGATCATCGATATCGGCACCGAACTGGAAATCATCGACAAGCGCGGCGCGTTCTATCGCTATCAAGATGAGCTGCTGGGGCAAGGCCGAGAGAATGCCAAGCGCTTCCTGGAGGGCAATGGCTCCATGAGCGGGCAGATCGAAGACACGATCCGCCGCACCTTTGGCTTACCGAGTATGCTGGAGGCGGCTGAGGAGATGGAGCAATGACCTCTCAGAATAAATCAATAGCAGGTTCGCAAAATGTGGCGCAAACAAAGCTGAATGAACAGTTTCGTACCAAGCATGGTGTGGCTTACTGCGGCGATTCTGCTGAGCTTCTTGAGCGACAGATTGATGATCAGAGTGTTGACTTGATAATGACTAGCCCCCCTTTTGGGCTAGCTAGTGCGAAAGAAAGAGTACGGAAACGCTGAC
>VXNO01000080.1 GCA_009840575.1 Chloroflexota bacterium
AAGTCTCGAAGACGAAAGAGATCCCCTACGATTGGCCTGGCGCGATGGGCGTGCCGATTTCTTTTTTGGACAAGCACAATCCGGGCCAGTTTGAAATCATTGGAATGGATAGGCCGTTGATTACCGAGTTGACAGGAAAAGTTAGTCGATTTTGGCTAAACGGCACAGAGAAATATGCTCGTATAGTCATCCGCAACAAGAGGCTGCAAGCATGAAGATCGAGATGCTCGACCTCACAGTCGGCGAGCTTGTTGAGGGCTATCAGGACAAGGGCGATGATGGCGTCTTCGGCTATGGCGGCAGGCTGGACATCCGCCCGCCCTACCAGCGCGAGTTCATCTACAAGGGCAAGCAGCGCGAGGCGGTCATTACTTCGATCATCGGCGGCTTCCCGCTCAATGTCATGTACTGGGCGGCGCGGGACGACGGCGGTTTCGAGGTTGTCGATGGGCAGCAGCGCACGATATCCATCGGGCAGTACAGAAACAGCGAGTTCTCGGTAAATGATCAGTACTTTCACAACCTCACGCTTAAAGAACAAGCCAACATACTGGATTACAAATTGATGGTCTATATCTGCGCTGGCACGCACCGGGACAAGCTGGATTGGTTCCGAACAGTCAATATCGCTGGCGAGAAACTCTACGACCAAGAGCTGCGCAACGCGGTTTATTCTGGTTCGTGGATAGCAAGCGCCAAGCAGGATTTCAGCAAAACTGGCTGCCCGGCCGCCGGCTTGGGCGGTGATTACATGACCGGCTCGCCGATTCGCCAGGATTATCTCGAAACTGTCATCAAGTGGATTGCCGACGCCGAAGACGCCACGAGCATCGAAGACTACATGGCGATACATCAGCACGATGAAAATGCCGATGCGCTCTGGGAGTACTTTCGCTCGCTTATTGACTGGATAGAAGGGACATTCACGAAGAAACGCAAAAAGATAATGAAGGGCGTCGACTGGGGGATTCTCTACAACAGATTCAAATATGAAGAGCTAGATCCGGTCGAGATTGAGAAAGAAACCGCGCGGCTTATCCTGGACGATGATGTAGATAACAAAAAAGGCATTTATCCATACGTCCTTACTCGTGAAGAAAAGTATTTGAATATCCGCGCCTTTAAGCCGGGTATGCGGCAGAAAGCCTATGAGCTGCAAAATGGCGCGTGCGCGCTATGCGGCAAGGAACTTGACATCTCCGAGATGGAAGCCGACCATATAACACCCTGGTCGGAAGGCGGCAAGACAATCGTCGAGAACTGCCAGATGCTGTGCCGTCCCTGCAACCGCAGCAAAGGCAAGAAATGATTGCCGTTTAATCGGCCTGCCCCACCCCCGGCCCCTCCCCGACGCATCAGGGAGGGGAGCTAAGGCAGACGGAATCGCGATTCTGTATGGGTTTCGATGCCTATGCGAATGCTCGGCGCGATCTTCCCCCCATTGCTATGGGGGGACCGAGGGGGGTAGACCCATTGCTATGGGGACCGAGGGGGTTGAAACGGGCGCGGCGATAACTCGCCCGCAAGCCCGCTAGCATCTGCTATACTGCTGGTCTATTTCCGCGCTGCATGTTCACGGGAGCGGCTCATGCCTTTGGTTGCCCATAGTCCCCTGCCCAGCTTCGACCGCCTGCGGCAACGCGGACAAGAAGTGCTGACGTTGCGTCGCGCGCTGAGCCAGGATATCCGCGAGCTGCATATTGGCTTGCTGAATATGATGCCTGATGCCGCGCTGCAGATCACCGAGCGCCAGTTCATGCGGCTGGTCGGCAATTGCAACCAGATCGCCCAGTTCTATGTGCATGTATTTTCTGTGCCCGGCTTGGGGCGCAGCGCCGCGACGCAAGCCTATATCGACCAGTACTACACAACCTTTGAGCAAGTCAAGCAAGAGGGCTTGGACGCCTTGATCATCACTGGCGCCAACGTCGCCAACCCCAGCCTGGATGAAGAAGCCTTCTGGCAGCCTCTGACCGAGGTGATCGGCTGGGCGCGGGAGCATGTTACTTCGACCTTGTGCAGTTGTTTGGCCACGCACGCGCTGTTGAAATACCTGCATAAAATTGACCGCGTCAAACGCGAAGACAAAAAGTGGGGCGTCTTTGAGCATCGCGTAACCCAGCCCAATCACCCGCTTTTACGCGAGATTAATACCCGCTTTGATGTGCCGCACTCGCGTTGGAACGACATCAGCCGCGCCCAGGCCGAAGCGGCTGGCTTGACTGTATTGATCCAAAGCGTCAATGGCGATATGCACATGGCGGTCAGCCGCGATCAACTGCGCATGGTCTACTTCCAGGGGCATCCCGAATACGATATCAACAGCCTGCTCAAAGAGTACAAGCGCGACTTGCTGGGCTATCTCAACGGGAAGAATGCCCAGCCGCCCTACCCGGAAAATTACTTCCCGCTGTCAGCCAGGGAAATCGCCGAGCGCTACCTCTTGCGCGCTCAACTGGCATTGGAAAGCGACGCGCCCTTGCCCGACTTCCCCGAAGCGCAAGTCCTGCCGCATTTGGACAACACCTGGGGCGATACCGCCCGCGCCATCTTCAATAACTGGCTGGGCGCGGTCTACCAGGTTACCAATGTGGTTCGGCATCTGCCCTTTGACGCCGGCATCGACCCGGACGACCCGTTGAATATCCTGTGAACGGGCTGCTAAACGCCGCGGATTACCTGCGCTTCCCTCAACAGGCGGGCGACTTTCGTTATGCCTATGGCGCGCGCCCTCTGCAATTCGCGGAGCTAAGCCTGCCTGCCACCGCCCCGCCCCACCCGGTCATCGCCTTGATCCATGGCGGCTGCTACCGCGAGATCTTCGACTTGCGCCCGCTGAGTACGTTGGTTAGGGAATTGGTCGGCATGGGCTATGCGGTTTGGAATATCGAATATCGGCGGCATGGCTGTGATGGCGGCTTCCCGAATATGTTCCTGGATGCGGCGGCGGCGGTCGACTTTCTGCGCCAGATCGCGCGCGAGCATGAGATCGACCTGGGGCGCGTCATCAGCCTTGGGCATTCGGCGGGCGGGCACCTGGCGCTGTGGCTGGCGGGACGCAGGCGCATCCCCGCCGGCAACTTGCTTTACAGGACAGACCCGGTGCCAATACCGGCGGCGCTGGCACTAGCGCCACTGTGCGATATCGCGAGCGCCTGGCAGCGGGGCGCTTGTGGCGAGGCGCTGCTGGAGGTCATGGGCGGCTCGCCGGCTGATGCGCCCGCCAATTATCGGGCTGGCTCGCCGGCGCAACTGCTGCCCCTGGGCGCGCGGCAACTGCTGCTGGTCGGCGAGCATGACAACGACATCCTGAGCGAAGCGCAAGAGTATACCCAGGCGGCAGTAGCGCATGGCGACCCGGCGCGCTTGCTCGTCCTGCCTGGAGCCGGCCATTTTGAGATTGTCGATGTCAGGTCAGCCGCCTGGCGCGTGGTTCGCGGCGCGCTGCAACAATTTGCGGCTGGGGGCGCAATGCGTTAGGATTGAGCCAGCAAGGAGGCAAAATCGCATGTTTACACGATTGGCGCATGTCTGCATCGGCGCGACCGACCTGGCGGCTGCCGAGCGTTTTTATGTCGAGCGGTTGGGCATGGAAAAAGCCTTCGACTTCATCCGTGGGGGGTGGCGCATCGGCTTTTATGTCAAGGCGGGCGGCACCACTTTCATCGAAGTCTTCGCGGAAAGCGCAGCGCCCAATTACGAACGACCCATCATCAAGCATTTTTGCCTGGAAGTCGCCGATATCGACCAGGCTATCGCGGCATTGACAGTGCGCGGTGTTGTTGTCGAGCCCAAGAAAATGGGCGCAGACAACAATTGGCAAGCCTGGCTGACCGACCCCAGCGGCGTGCGTATCGAGCTCATGCAATATAGTGAAAACAGTACGCAATTCACGGGCGAGCCGGTCCTGCTCGATTGAGCGCCGCTGTAGCAAGGCGCGCGGAAGGCACAAGAACACGGTCGCAATTCGCTGCCAGATGCGCAGCTGACAATATCCGCCAAGGTTCTCAAGATGAGCGCCACGCCGGAAACTCCCCAGCCTGAGCACCGATATTATGCGCGCACGGTGGTTGTGCCGCTGGGTCGCCCTGATACCGCCGTAGAAATGCTGCGCATCGCCGGGGAAATCGTACACCCCAGCGAGGGCTTGGTCATCGCTTTGGTGATCTCGCTGGGCAACGTCGAGCAAACAGCCACGGTTAGCGATGAATTGCAAGCTATCATCGATGATTTCAGCCAATCGGGCCGCAAGCGCCGCGTCGAGCTGGTTACTGAAATGGCGGAAAGCATCTCCCGCGGCATCCTGGATGTGGCGCGTGAACGCGGCTCGGATGTCATCATCCTGGGCGTGCGGCAGTCGGCGCAGGGGCGCGTCAAGCTGGGCACAGTCGTCGAGAACGTCATCGCGACAGCGCCCTGTGGCGTCTTGATTTATCGGCAGTCGCCCTCGCCCCACTATGATCGGGTGGTCGTCCCGGTTGATGGCCGGCTGGCTGCTGTGCATGCGGTGCGGCTGGGCGTCAGCCTGGCTATCCAGCACGGCATCCCGCTGCAGCAGATGAATGTGCAGGACGATTATCACTACAACCCTGTGCACGAAGCCGCCATCACCAGCTACGAAGCGCGCTTGCCCCATCAGCGCGACCTGAGCAAGCGCATCATCACCAGCAACCAGCCCGCGCGCGAGATCCTGGGCATGGCCACAGAAGATGACTTGTTGGTCTTGGGCTTCTCACAGAAGAGCGACTTCGAACGGCAGATAACCAACGATGTCAGCAATCAGTTGCTGAGCCAGGCGCCGGGTCCGGTCATTTTAATCTCGCAGATCGAATGGCACCGTGGCTTGCGCGGCATAATCGAACACGGGATCGCCCGCTTTAATCCGCGCCTCACGCAGGTGGAACAGACCGAGATGATCTGGAGCGCGCAGAAGAACGCCAGCTCCAACCTGGATTATCTGGTGATGATCGTGCTATCGGCGGCATTGGCGACGCTGGGCTTGCTGACCAATAGCGCGGCAGTCATCATCGGCGCGATGCTGGTTGCGCCCTTGATGTCGCCCTTGTCCAGTTTTTCCACAGGGCTGGCCAGCGGCATCATCCAGTTGACGCGGCGCGCCAGCCTGTCGCTCTTTCAGGGTGTAACGTTGGCGCTGTTGATCTCGCTGGTGATGGGCTTGCTGCTGCCCATTGATTCGCCGACTGAAGAGATGCTGGTGCGGGGCAGTCCCAGCTTGCTGGATGCGGCGATCGCGCTGGTATCGGGCTGGGTGGCGGCTTATGCCACGGCGCGCAAAGGCATCCCGGCGGCGCTGGCTGGCGTGGCAATCGCGGCGGCGCTGATGCCGCCCATCTGCACCATCGGGCTGGGTTTGGCGCTGAGCGATATCGACCTGGCTTTTGGCGCGAACCTGCTCTTCCTGGCGAATATCGCCTTCATCATCGCGGCGCAATACATCACATTTTTGTGGATGGGCATGCACCCCAGCCAGGAACGCGAGGGCGCGACGCGACGCAACCTGCAAGTTTGGCGGCTGATGCTGGCGGTGATCGCCGTGCTGGTGCTGCTGGTTTTTGCCCGGCTCGGCTCATTAGCCATTGATGAGGCGCATATCCGCGCGCGGCTCGAGGCGGAGGCTTTCCCCGGCGCGACAGTCGTGGAATACAATGTCATCCGCGGGCTGCCGCTGGGGGTGCAGCTCTTGGTGCAAGCGGACCACATCATCAGTCCCGACGAGGTTAATGCCGCGCAAGCGCTGCTGGACGCGCTTTATCAGCAGCATATCCAACTGACGGTGGTCTCGCTGCAAGTCGTGCGACCGCTGGATGACCTGGCGGAGGCGATGGTAGCGGCGCTGCAGGCTACTTTACCCGGCGCGAGCATCAGCGAGTTCCGCATTGAACCTGGCGAGCCGCTGGTGGTGCATGCGGCTGCGCGCGCGCTGTCCCCGCCCCGCCAGGCGCAGCTCGAGCAACTGCGCCTGGAAATGAGCGAGCTGGCAGAGGCACCGGTAGAATTGCGAATCGCCTGGCAGCGGCTATTGGCAGCCGAAGCGCCCACGCCCACGCCGCAAGCAAGCTCTGGCGACCCCAGCGAATAACAGCAACCGCGAGCAGGGCAATCGCATCAAAGTAAGTAGCCCTCAACATTTCGTGTTTGCCCACCCATGGAAGGTCAAACCAGCTACAGAATACGAAGCCTGGGCGGAAGTCGCAGCCTTGGATTGCAAGCCCGACTGCACGGGTTTGAGGGCGACAATGCGCTCCTCTACATGATCGACATTTTCCGCGGCAGCTATAATGACTTCGTCGTCGTTCACACCAGCCAAAGCTCAGCGACCTCGCATGACTTCGGCGGCTTGCGCGCGGATACCGCCTATTCCTTCCAACTCATAGCGCTGTTGCAAGACGGAAGTTCAGTAACTGAGCATGGGCAGGCGCGCACCGCGTCCTAGCGCGACAGCTTGAAGCCAGTCGGAGGTGGCGGCAAAGCAGCCCGGGGCTACTGCCAGGTCTGACGCAGTACGCGCAGCCAATTCTGATGAGCCATTTTGTGCAGCAGCGCGTCATCGTAGCCGGCGGCTTTGAGCGCGGCGGTCAATCGCGGCAGCCCAGCGGCATCGCCCAGCGCATCGGGCACACGCGCGCCATCAAAGTCCGAGCCGAAGCCGACGCGGCTTTCGCCCAGGCGCTCAACCAGATAATCAAAGTGCCGTACCATAATATCCAAGCCGCGGTCGCTGTCCCATGCGCCGTCTTCATTGAGGAAGCTGGTGGCGAAGTTCAAGCCGACCATGCCATCGGAGGCTTTGATGGCGTCTAGCTGCGCATCGGTCAGATTGCGGGAGATAGGGCAGAGCGCATGCGCATTGGAATGCGTGGCGACTAGGGGCGCGTCGCTCAATGCGGCGACATCCCAAAAGCCGGCTTCGTTCATGTGCGAAAGGTCGATCATGATGCCCAGTTGGTTGCACCGTTTGACCAGGCGCTTGCCCACTGCGGTCAAGCCAGGACCAATATCAGGCGAAGACTGGAAGGCGATAGGCACGCCATGCGCGAAGATAGTCGGGCGACTCCAGACGATGCCCAAAGAACGCAAGCCCGCCTGATAAAAGACTTCCAGCGCGTTCAAGTCGGCGTCGATGGCTTCCGCGCCTTCAATGTGCAGGATGGCGGCGAAGACCCCTGTTTCAATGCAGGTTTGCAATTCATCGGCGCTGCGCGCGATCTTGACTTGACCGCCCGACTCCGCCTCAATGCGAAACAAATCAGCCGCCATGCGCTGCGCCACAGACAGGGCGTACTCATGCTCAACCGCCGGCGGCGCATACGGCTTGCTGGTATCGGGCATGCTGCCGGGGTCGATGCGGTCTTCGAGATTGGGTGCCCAGATGGCGAAGAATCCGCCCGCCAAGCCGCCCTTTCGCGCGCGCGGCAAGTCGATATGCCCGCCCTCCATGCCGCGCAGGAAATCGCTATAACTGACATCGTCGTTCTGGTAGAAGCGCAGAAGCGTATCGTTGTGGCCGTCAAATATCGAGAACTGGGGCATTATTCACCGTCGGTTTCTCTGCGTCGCTTGCCGATGGGCACAGGCATAGGGGCTGGCTGGCGCGGTTCGCGGGCTTTCGGGTCGAGCAAATCATCGACTTCTTTAAGAATGCGCCGACCCAGCTCCAGCAATTCATCCCAAAACTTGCGTTTATGCTTTGCCAATCCAGCGACCTTTCAAGCAGTGAAGCCGGGAAAGCGATGTACGAATGGACCTGAGGGGACTCGAACCCCTGACTTCCACAATGCCATTGTGGCGCTCTCCCAACTGAGCTACAGGCCCCCGCCCAAAATTGCCAGCGGCGCATACGCAGTCTAGCCAGGCTGGGGCGGTATGTCAATAGGATTATGAAAGCCCCTGACGAATCGCCCCGCGATGTGGCATACTGGCGGCAAAAGGGCAGCGGCGAAGAAAGTGCGAACCATGGCAGAACAATCAGATGGCTTGAGCGTCCTGGTAACTGGTGGCGACAGCAGCGCCGGCTTGGCAGCGGTAAAAGCCTTAACAGCAAGTGGGCATCGGACGACAGCTACGGCGCGTAATGCGGCTGGCGCGCTGGCTATTCGTCAGTTGGGCGCGCTGGCCGTCTTCCCCGACTTGCAACGCGCCAGCGAAATCAGCAGCAGCCTGCGCATGGTGGAGGCAGAGGCGGTTTTGCATGCTTCCGCGCAGGTGATGATGGGTGTACCGCAAATTGATATTGACCATGCGGGGACGGGCGCGCGCATCCTCGCCGAGACGCAGGCAGTAGCGAGCGCCGCCGCGCAGCATGGCATCAAACGGCTGGTCGCGCTTAGCGCTGGCAATCCCGACGATCATCTGCAAGCGGCGGAATCCACGCTGCAAGCCAGTGGTCTGAATGGCTACATCCTGCGGGCGGGCTATGTCTATGGCGGCAACAGCTGCGCCACGACCGCGCTGGCCGACATGATCAAGCGCTCGGCGACTCCGCCTTCTGGGGCGCAACCCGCCAGCTGGATCCACGAAGATGACCTGGCGGCGGCGATGCTGAACCTGCTCGTCAGCGAGATGCCATCCAACGGCATGAGCATCCTAAGCGCCAGTGATGATTCGCCTTGCAGTCCGGACGACTTCGCGATTGCCCTGGCTCAGTCACTGGGCTTGAGCGCGCCGCGCTTCGCCAAGCCCGGACGGTTAGCCAGGCTGCGCCAGCCGACCGCCCGCGAGCGACTGCTGGCAAAAGCAAACCGGCTGGAAAGCCGCCAACTGCGCGAGACCTTTGGCTGGTCACCGCGCCATGCCAGCCTGGAAAGCGGCTTGGAAGCCACGACCTTGACCTGGCGCTTGCAGGAATCAATCCGCGCCGCGGATTATTATGAAGTCTATGACGACGCGGCTGCCGAAGCCATCGCCAGGCGTGAGAGCGGGGAGGGGCTGCCTGCGCCGGTCGTCGAAGCTCCCGCGCCCGTCCAGACAGCGGAAGCCAGCCCAGCAGCCAGCAATGAAGCAGCGCCTGAGCCAGCCAAAGCAGCCGCGCCACCGCCGCCATCAGACGGGCCCACCCCCTGGAACGAAGACGAAGCTAAGCGCGAAGAGCGCCGTCGCAAGGCATTGGAACGGCGAGCCAAACGCGCCGCCAAACGCGCCCGGGGCTAGCGGCATGGGCGAGCGACTCCGCGCCGTACTCTTCGACATGGACGACACCTTGATCGACTGGCGTGGCGTGCGGCAAGACTGGACGCAGATCGACCGCCACTACCTGCCCAATGTCATCAACTGGCTGCAGGAAAGAGACCTCGCCAGCGGCATTAACCTCGACAAGCTGGGCAGGGTTTTTTCCAATCGGCATCGCGCGGCTTGGCAGGCGGCAGACACATCCTTGGTCGCGCCCAATATGCCCCAGACCCTCATGGATGCGCTGAAAGCGGTCGGCGTCGATTGCAGCGACATTGCCGAAGCTGACTTGATTGAGGCATACGATTGGCAGGGCGTCGCTGGCTGCCGCGTCTTCTCCGATGTACAGCCGGCGCTGGAGATTCTCACCGATGCGAACCTGCGGCTGGGCATTGTGACCAACGCCTCGCAGCCTATGTCCATGCGCGATGCCGAGCTGAAGCGGCATGACCTGCTGGAGCGCTTTCCGGATTGTCGCATCGCAGCGGTCGAAGCGGGCCGCCTCAAACCACATCCGCGGATCTTCACATGCGCGCTGGACAAGCTGGGCACAGCAGCGACAGAAACCGTTTTCGTGGGCGACAATTGGTACGCCGATATCGAAGGCGCGCTGGGCTTGGGCATGCGCGCTGTACACCGTGTCAACAGCCGACCCTGCCTGCAAATTGAAGACAGGTGGGCGCGGCTGCACACCCTGCGCGACCTGCCGATAATCCTGGATGTATGGTATCCGGGCTGGCGCAATGGCAGCGGCTGAGCCTGGTCTGCACCGCGACCTCAGCCTCATCCTGACCGGCTACATCGAGCCCAATCGTCCGCGCATCGCCCGCGAACTGGCGCGCCGGCTGGGGCTTACGCTGGTCGATGTCGAGCGTGAAATCGAGGCGCGGGCTGGTGAACCCATCGGCAAGATCCGCGATATGTATGGCGAGCGGCGCGTCAAGGCATTGGAGACGCAGGTCATGGATCAAGTGCTGCTGTATCGGCGCGCATTAATCCGCGTCGCTGGCAGCACCCTGCTCAACAGCGGGGCTGTGCCCGAGCTGCGGCGCAATGGGGTCATCATCTGCCTGGTAGCATCGCTGGATTCGATCCTGCGGCGCATGCATCTAACCTTGGGCGCGCGCTATCACGACCCAGCCGAACGCGCCCGCGCCTTGGGCGATTTGAAACGCGAATGGCAAATCCGCGAGCTGCCCGGCATCGTCGAGTTTGATGCTACTGCCATCACAGAAGCTATTCTCATTGAGCGCATCGTCAGCTATTGGCGGGGGCTGGCGCTGCGGCGTGACTAGGTGTATCCCCCACCCCAAACCCCTCGCCCAGAACGAGGGAGGGGCTTTCATGTTTGCTCGGCTAACCCATTAAAAGGACACGCCGACCAAGCCGCGGGTAACCTGGAAGTCCTGCCAGCCTGTGACGCGGTGACGCGGGATGTAGTCGCCGCTCATTGTCGCCACCAGCAGGTTGAGCAATTGCCCAACATCACCAGCGGCTGTCGAGTCCAAATCGCCCGCCCCGCCGCCAGCGCCCACTTGCAGCGCCGGCAGCAGTGGATGCCCAGCCAGCGGCAATCCATCGACATGCGCCAGGATTAACTCAATGCCACTCGCGCCCAAGCCTGCCAACGTCTCCGCCCAGTGCCGGCGTGGATTCGCCATAATGTGGAAGCCGGCGCGCCGGGGAATCTCCCCATACGCCAGGCTCGCTTGCGGATGCGCCGCTAAACCCAAGCTGCTGGCAAAGCTGCCTTCAAACATAGCGTCTTTATCCGAAGCGACGACTGTGCCGCCGCCGGCTACGATGAGTCTGCAAAGCTCGGCGAGCGACCGCGCGCTGGCCTCGGGGATAGTCCCTTGCGTTACGAGACCGATGCGCATGGCATCCAGCCCGGCGATTGTGCGTGGCGGCGCTTTGTCATGTTCCAGCCGCGCGCGGAAGAACGTCTCTATGCGCGCCATGACCGCCTGGATGCCGCCGTCCAGTTGGATGCTCGCCCAGCCAAATTGGGCGGGGTCCAAGCCGCGTTCCGCCAGCAGACTGCGGAAATAGCTGTTATGGGTGATTTCGCAGCCATGTTCCAGCAGCAGCGTATGGCGCAGCTTGGGATGCTGCAAATAGCCCAGTTGGATATTCAGGTATTCGGGCACGACGCTGCCGCCACAGCCTTCGGTATGCACCAGCGCGACAAATCGCGACAAGCCGACGCCGCGCCCCAAGCCCAGCGCATTCAGCTTCTCGGCGCTCATGCGCGCAATCTGCCCTGAGCACAGGCTGGTCGGCAAGATCATGCCCACCAACTCGCTGGTGCTGCCGCGCTCAGTTTGATAAACGGGAATGTCTACTCGCGGCAGCTCATCCGCAGGGAGGATGTCAAGCGGTTTGCCGCTATAGGACCGGCGCTCCAGGACGGCGACATTGGCGGGGCGGGTCTGCTGCCAATCACGCCATACCTGCACCTGATGATGCCCGGCTCGCTCCCCGACCGACGGCGTCCCGCTGGCAATATCCACGGTCAAATCCAGGGTGCGCGCGCCCAGCTCGTCCAGCGCTTCGCCATCCAGGTAAGCGCCGGCATTGACATCCATATCCTGGCTGAGCAATTTATAGCGCGCCGTAGTCGTAACAAACTTGATTGTCGGCACGAAAGGGAAGTTGGTGATCGAGCCGTTGCCCGTAACGAAGAAGATCATGTTGCAGCCGCTGGCGACCTGCCCAGCCACGCTTTCCAGGTCATTGCCCGGACTGTCCATGAAATAAAATCCGCCCGCGGTCATGGGCTGGCTGTAGTCGATGACGGCATGCAGGGGCACATCGGGGTGGCGTTTGGCGGCTGCGCCCAGGGATTTCAGCGCGATATTGTAGAGGCCCCGGTATTTGTTGCCGCCCGAGGGATTGCCTTCCGCGGTCTGCCCGTGCCAGCCCACCCATTCCTGGAAGCGCTCGATCTTGCGCAGGAATTGCCGGGCTGTTTCCAGCCGCTCGACCTTGTCCAGCACATAAGCCTCCGCGCCGATCAGTTCGTCCGTCTCCGCCAAGTTGGCAGCGCCGCCATAGCGGATGACTTCTTTGGCAACCCACGCCGCCAGCGGATTGCCGCTGATGCCCGAAAAAGCGTCCGAGCCGCCGCATTGCAGGGCGATCTTCAACGCGCTGAGCGGCTGCGGGCTGCGTTTGTCCTGCGCAAGCTGCGGCAGCCAAGCGCGCACTACCTCGCGGCAGCGGGCGATATTGTCTTCAAAACCTGGTCCCAGCGAATAGAAATGATGCCGCAGATGCGCCAGCGGATAGCCATTCGCCAGCATATAGGCGCGCAGCTCGGCATTGGTGATGGCTTCGTTGCCATAGTCGATAGCCAGGATCGCGCCGACATTGGGATGCGCCATGAAGCCAGCCAGCGTGCGCAGCAGCAACTCGCGGTTGTTGGGGGCGCTGTGCCCGCCTTCGGTATGCGCGACTGGCACGATGCCATCGACATTGGCGCAGTCATCCGCCAGGCTCGCCAGCCGACTTGCCAAAGCCCGCGCGAAGCCGCCCGTCAAAGACGAAGTGCCGAGAAGGACCAGCATATTGCGCGTGCCCGTACCACGTCCCCCGCTGCGCAAATACCCTGCGAAGTGGCGCTGCTGGCTGTGCAGTGGCAAGGGCGGCGCGGGTGTGAAACGGCGTTCATCAAAGGCGTAGGGCGCGATCAAATTGTCGAAGTTGGGCTGAGCCGGCAGCGCGAAATCCAGATTGCGTCGCGACAACTCCAGCTGCACGCCGGCGTTGATGACATAATCGCCCGGTTGGATATCGCGGCTGGCGATGCCGAAGCGCTGTCGCCATGAAGTTAATGCCTCGCCACGCGGGATGGGGCGAATGGCAAAGCGATGCCCCTCAAGGATAGTATGGCTCAGGGCGAAGCGGCTGCCTGCATGAGCGACAGCCGTGCCCGCCGCGAGGTCGCGGATGGCGATGGCGCAGTTGTCGGTTGGGTCGGGCAGGCGCGCAATTTGCTGAAGCTGGGGCATGGGATTGCCTTTGCTGGTCGGTCGCTTGGCATGATTGTACCCATAGATTGCGCGGACAGCACAATGCGGCAAATTTTAGCGCGCCGACCGCCCGCAGCGCATATCACTCTGTGCTGATTATGCTGGCTGTGGTAGAAAATGACTGCAAAGACAAGGCTGAAACTGCGAGTACGGCATGGTCAAATTTATCATTTTGTTTCGGTACCCAGAAGATGCTGCGGCTTTCGAAAATGTGTATCAAGACTTTCTTGGTTTGGTCGAGCGCATGCCACATATCCAACGCCGTCAAGTGGTACATATCACCGGCAGCCCGCTGGGCAGTCCCGATGCCTACCGCATCCTGGAGCTTTATTTCGAATCGACACAGCAGCAGCAGAGCGCCCTGCTCTCGGAGATAGGCCAAGAAGCGGGAAAAGAATTGCAAAGGCTGAAGCGCGGTTCATACGAATTGTACTTCGCCGATGTCTATGAAGAAGCCGGCGCGCAGACGTCACAGCCCGAGCCAGCAGCGCAATCAGCCGACAGCTAGCAGCGCGCGCAGCCCCGCCACGAACTCCGCCTTGCCGCCATTGGCTGGGTGGCGCACTTTGTGGCAAGCGACGCCCTGTTTATGCAGCAGGCCATGCGCGACATTGCCAACGGCGATGACCTGCTCGAATGTCCATATCAATAGCAACAGCCGCAAGAAGTCCGCGCCCAGCGCCAGTTCTGCCTGGCGTGGCTTGCGGTTGCTGAGCGGTTTGCCTGGCTGGTGCGGATGAAAGGGGAAGGCATTCCAGATCAGTGGCAGCGCGCGCAGCCCCGCCAAGGCGCTCCAGACGATGGTGGCTGATTGCTCGCCGTAGACGCGCTCAAAGCCGGGGTCGCTGACATCGCGGAAGCCCGCCGCCTGCCCAAACATGCCCAGCGCCGTGACGCCCTCCAGCATGATTCTACGGCTGGTTACGGGCAGGCCAGTCAAGCGGCAGCCACGGTACCCAGGCGCTTCCATCAGGAGCAGCGCAGTCGGCTTGTGCGCCGCCATTGTCCGCAGGTACAGCCCCAGGTTGGCGCGGCGGATGGCTTTATCAGGGTTGCCGGGCGCGTATTGGTTGAAGGCATCCTGCCCTGTTTGCGCTTGGGAAAGCGCGTTGATGAGCTTGTCGATCTGCGCTGCTGTCATCGTTATTTCCTATCTGGGCAGGCAATCTGGCGCATAGCCTGCGGAGAGTCAAGCCGCTACAATGGCGGAAGATTCGCGCAGGAAATGGATTGCGCGCATGACCTATGATTATATCGTGATTGGCGCAGGCTCGGCGGGCTGTGTGCTTGCCAGCCGCCTGAGCGAAATGGCGGATTTGCGAATCTTGCTGCTGGAAGCGGGCGGCCCGGACGACCACCCGGATATTCGCATCCCGCTGGCTTGGCGTGATTTGCGAGGCGGCGCGCTGGATTGGAATTATCAAACCACGCCGCAAGCCCATTGCCACGATCGCCGCATCCAAATGCCGCGTGGCAAGGTCTACGGCGGCTCCAGCTCAACCAATGCCATGATCTACCAGCGCGGCAGCCCGGCGGATTATGATGGCTGGGCGCGGCTGGGCAATCCCGGCTGGGCTTGGCGCGATGCGCTGCCGCTGTTCAAAAAGTCGCAGCATCAGGCGCGCGGCGCATCCGTATATCACGGCGTGGGGGGACCGCTGCATGTCAGCGACCCGGTTGAGCCCAATCCGCTGTCGCTGGCATTTGTAGAGGCGGCGCAGCAAGCCGGCTTGGCGCGTAACCTCGACTTCAACGATGGCGACCAGGCGGGCGTGGGGCTGCACCAGCTAACCCAGCGAAATGGACAACGGCGCAGCGCAGCAACTGCCTTCTTGAAGCCCGCCCTTGCGCGCGATAACTTGACTGCCCTGCCCTTCGCACAAGTTACCCGCCTGCTCATGCAAGGGACTCGTTGCATCGGCGCGGCTTGGCAGAAAGATGGACGCAGCCACACAGCCCGAGCCGAGCGGGAAGTCATTGTCTGCGCCGGCGCGCTCAATTCGCCACAGATTTTGATGCTCTCGGGCTTGGGCGCAGCGGATGACTTGCGGCGGCTGGGCATCGCTGTAGTGGCGGACCTGCCCGGCGTGGGTAAAAATCTGCAAGACCACGCGCGCGTCTTCGTCAGTCACTTCGCCCGCGAGCCAGTGTCCGTGGCGCGCATGTTTGACCCCGCCGAGCGCGAACTTTACGACAAGCAGCGGCGTGGCATCTGGACATCCAACCTGGGAGAGGCGGGCGCTTTCATCCAGTTGGACGATGCTGCGAATAAACCTGAACTGCAACTGATTTTCTTGCCGCGTATTGATTACCCGCCCGACCCAAAGGCGCATGGCTTTATGCTGGCGCCAGGCATAGCGGCGACAAAGAGCGCCGGTAGCTTGCGGCTGCGCTCGGCGGACCCGCTTGCAGCGCCCTTGATTGACCCCAACTACCTGGCTGACGAGCGTGATATGCAAACGCTGCTGGCAGGCATCCATATCGCGCGGGAGATTTTGGCGGCATCGGCATTCGATCGCTGGCGCGGCGATGAATACCTGCCGGGCAAGTCGCAGCAATCCGAGAGCGGACTGCGGCGCTTCATCCGCGACAACCTGGATACAATTTTTCACCCGACCGGCACTTGCAAGATGGGACCAGCGGACGATGCGCTGGCTGTCGTCGATGCGCAACTGCGGGTGCATGGTATCGACGGGCTGCGCGTGGCCGACGCCTCCATCATGCCCCGCATCATCAACGCCAATACCAATGCGCCTTGCATCATGATCGGCGAAAAATGCGCTGAGTTGCTGTTGGGGGATGGTTAAAATAACTGTGGCGAATTTTGCAATGCTCGGCGGCGACTAGAGTATAGTAGGTGATGATATGGCAAATCGAATCGCGGGCATAGGGGACTGTAGGTAGAGCGGATGATTCGCTGGCTGCTTGCGCTGGGCATGTTGCTCTTGGGGTTCGTCGCCAGCGGGCAGGCGGGACCGCGCAATTATGCCATCACGCCGCCGCGGGTCAGTTACAGCGAGGGCTTGGGCCATGCCATCGTCAGCTTCACGGTCAGCAATCGTGGCGCGGCGGGGGTGGACGCAACTGAAATCGTCATCACCCGGCACGAAAGCGGGCAAACTTCGTATACTGAGGAATTGCCGGCGCTGGCGGAAGGCGAAGCGCGCGACTTTGATATTTGCCTGCCTTTGGAGAACCTGCCTGCCGAAGATGTCTTCTTTCGCATAAGCGCCGGCATCGACGAATACGAGTTGGCTGGCAGCCGCATCGCCCGCGATAACGAACAGCTCTTCCGCATCAACAAAGCGCAGGCTCTGGCTGGCAGCGGGGTTTGCGCCGGCAGCGGCGTCGCATCCACAGAGCCTTTCACGCTCAGCATCCCGCTGCTGGGCTGGCGCGTCAGCTTCCTGGCGGATGGCATCAAAGTGAATGGGGGGCAACTTGATTATGCAGCCGCCTTGTTGGCGCTCTTGGCGATTTTGGCGGCGCTGGCATTTTGCCTGTGGCTCCTGAGCCTGGCGCTGCGATTGCTGTTTCGCCAGCCGCCCAAATTCGAACCCTGGCAGCCGCCTTATGCGCACAACACCTGGTACGACATGAACTCCACCTTGGGCAGGCGGCAGAGCTGGCAGTATCACGCGCAGAGCAACCTGCTGGGCGAAGCCACCGCGCCCGACCAGCTTGTGCTGGTGAAACATCTGCTGGGCAGCCAGCAGGAAATCATGGGTGGCTGGCGCGTCAAAGCCATGCGCAGCATCCAATACGACATCTATGGGCGCATCAGCCGCACCGAAGTCTTGATGCCGCGCGGCGTCATCGACAAGCTGAATCGCTTGCTGGAGCGCGCGCCAAGCCAGGGCGAAGCGAGCCTGCGCAAAGCCATCGAGCCGCTGGCAAAGCGCATCAGCCGCGTTACGCTAGCGCCGATCGAAAAACAGAACCTGCCCCTGCCCATCGCCTTGGAGGTCCGCTTTGAAGGCGCGAATGGCGAGGCGCGTATCTTGTTTGAGCTATATCAACATCGCGGCGAAGATTGGCAACTGCTGGATGCCTGGGAGCCTGACCTGGGGCAGACAGGCGCGCGCATCCCTGAGCAATTCAATTTCACGCTCAACGGACAGCTACCAGGCGAGGCAGCCCACGAATACAAGCTGCGGCTGCGGGCGGATGTGGCGGCGCTGCTGCTGCGCATGCTCAGCCAGTTACCGGCTGACACGCAAGAAGCTATTGAATCAGGGCAATCGCATCAAAATGAAGCTCTGCAAAAAGGACAACGTCCTAAACTTTTACCACCGAGTACGCCGAGAGGAAAATAAAGGTTTTGCGTTGTGGATCGACTCGAAATCGTCGAATGTAGAGGTAATATGTCAACCCGCTCGCCAGCTATAACCAGAATCCTCGCACGATTTTGCTTTTCAGGACTTTTCGGCGGATTGAGAGGTCATTTCGGGCGAGTCACCGCCTCGCCCCTAGCCCAAATCTCTGTGCCCTCTGCGCCTCTGTGGTGAATTAATTTTGATGCGATTGCCCTGGCTGACACGCAGGAAGCTATTGAATAAACAACTCGGCAAAATAGATTCGCCAAAGAAGTAGAACAAAGTAAGTAATGCGAATTGATTGCCGCTTAATCGGTCTACCCCACCCCGGACCCTCCCCGAAGCATCAGGGAGGGGAGCCAAGGCAGGCGGAATCGTAGTTCTGTATGGCTTTCGATGTCTATGCGAATGCGCGGCGAAACCTTCCCCCCATTGATATGGGGGCCGAGAGGGGGTAGACCACTAGCGGCAAACCTTACAATTTTCATTCGCAGGACTTACCTGCGCTTGCTGAGGCAAAAAAGCCTCTGCGCCTTCAGTAGAATCAATAAAGTAATGCGAAAATATAGGAATGAATGTAGGGGCGAGCCTTGGGTCGCCCGCCATTTTCTGTGATGATTCTGGGCGAGTCACCGCCTCGCCCCTACAGTTTCCATTCTCACGACTTACTTGGTCTTACTTCTGTGCCTCTATGGTGAATATAGATTATGGACTATCCATTGATGCAATTTACCTGCGCGCCGTGCTAGAATGCGCCACATTGCAGGCAAATTACCAACCAAGGAGAAACTGCCCATGTCGGCTGAAATCAACGACAACCTCAAAGACCTGCTGGAACGCCCGCTCATCGTCGCCTTCGCTACCAGCAATCCCGACGGACAACCCCAGGTTACGCCGGTTTGGGCCAGCCTGGAGGGCGAGCAGGTGTGGATCAACTCGGCGGTCGGGCGGCGCAAAGACCGCAACATCCGCGCCAACCCCAAAGTCACCGTGCTGGTCATCGACCCGGAGAACGCCTTCCACTGGGCGGAGATTCGCGGCGAAGTCGTGGAGTTTGACGAGAGCGATGCCGCGCTGGCGCACATCAACAAACTATCGGGCATGTACGCCGGCAACGATGATTATTACGCCTGGAATCCCGAGGGACGCGGCAAGGAACAGCGCGTCATTTACAAGATTCAGCCGACGCGCGTCAACGGGATGTAGCCGCTCAGACGCGGCCGGCGCGTCCTGTGTAGTCGCGCAGGTAGAGAAAGTCGTGCCCGATGCTGCGCTTGCTCAACTTGGCGATATTGGGCATCGTGCGCTTGTAATGGTTGGCTTTGACGCGCTCCCAGATTTGCAGCACAAAGTCACGCGGGAAGCCCTCGGCGGCGACCTCATCCACCGTGTAGCGCTCATCGACCAGCAGGTATAAAACCGCGTCCGCCTGGTCATAGGTGAAGCCCAGCTCGTCTTCGTCGGTCTGCCCCGCCCACAGGTCAGCGGAGGGCGCTTTGTTAATGATGGCTTCGGGAATGCCCAGATGCCGCGCCAGTTGCCGCACCTGCGCTTTGTAGAGGTCGGCAATCGGGTGCAGCGCCACACCGCTATCGCCGTAGATGGTGCTGTAACCCAGCAGGAATTCGGTTTTGTTGCTCGTGCCCATGACGAGCCCGCTCCAAGCCATCGATTGGTCATATAGCGTAATCATGCGCAGCCGCGCCATGATGTTGCCGCGCCGCAAGCGACTCATTTCAGGAAAGCGCTCGATAAGTGGATCCGCCATGGCGCTGATGGGCAGGGTCAGGCTTGGCAGGCACAGGTCTTCAATGACGGCTTCGGCATGCTCCAGGCTATCGGCGGACGAGGTCTTGTAAGGCATGCGCAGCGCCAGCACCTGCTCCGCGCCCAGCGCGCCCGCCGCCAGGTAAGCGGATACCGCCGAGTCGATGCCGCCCGACAAACCGATGACCGCGCGCTTCATACCGGCTTTGGTGACGCTGTCGCGGATGAAACCGGTCAGGATGCGCGTCGCCAGCGCGGGATTGATGCGCAGTCTTGGCAGCAAGCTGGCGGCTGTGTCATTGGTCATCGCAGCGCTCCATGAGTGGCAGCAGCCAATACTCCGTAACCAGATGCGGGTAGCTCTCGGTTACGGACAAGCGCAGGCGCAGGCGCAAGCCTTTTTCGCCCAGCATGATGAGTTGAATGGCATAGTCCTTCACCGATTCGATTTCAGCGACTTTGAGACGCCCGTGTAATTTCCGCGCCGCTTTCATATCCAGCAAGCGCCGCTCGACCGGGTTCTGCAGCAGCGCCAAATCATAATAGCCACTGCGCATGAAGCCGCGCAGCCGTCGAAAATCACTATCATTATACAAACGCATCTGGGCAATAAAGCGCCGCCCGGCTTTGCTGCTGCCGATTTTTTGTCGAAGCTCGTCCATGGGCTTGCTTGTCTGCCCTCATGGTTGACGCGCCTATCGTACCACAGCCGCCTATTTTTCGTTATGATTGGCTGGCGAAGCAGTCGGCAAAGGCAGGGGCATGGCAGACAAACTGGCGGAGATCCAGCAGGCGCTTGATGAATTCCGCATGGACGAAGCGCGCACGCTGGCTGATGCGGAGCTGGCGGAAAAACCCAGCGCGGCTGCCTATTACCTGGCTTCGCTGGCGGCACGCAATCATGGGCAGCGCGTGGAATTCCTAAATAAGGCGCTGGAACTCGACCCCGGACATGCGCGGGCAAAAGAAGAACTGCGCGATATGCAGCCGCCCGCAGCCGCTACCCCCGTGGAAAGCGAAGCCACGCCGCCGAAGCCGAAGCTGGCGGGATTGACCAAGCGATTCCTCGCCTTGCTCGTTGATGCAGTTATTCTCTCGGCGCTGACTATGCTGATTTTGCTAGTCAACGATAGCTTCGCGCTGCTGCGAGAGGCTATGTACAGCGCCGATGACGAGGCGATGACCGCCGCTTTTCGGCATTTTCAGGGTGCCACGATCTTGCTCAACCTGGCGCTGAGCGTCTGTTACCAAGCCGCATTCATGACCATCCTGAATGGGCAGACGCCGGGCAAAATCGCCCTCAACCTGCGCGTGGTGAAGCAAAATGGAAGGCGCATCACGATCCTGGATGCCCTGCTGCGCAATGGCTTTGGCTATACCGTCAGCCAGGTATTCCTGCTGGGATTCATCTGGGCTTGGCTGGATGATGACCAGCAAGCCTGGCATGACAAAATGGCTGGCACGATTGTGATTGACCTCGCGCCGGCGGAAGACGCAGAACCGGCCGCGGACTAATCGCCCCCGTATCTACGCAGGCGCAAGTCGCATTGTTCTTTGTGCCCCATGAAGCCTTCCAGAGCGCAGAGGCGGCTGCCATATTCGCCGAGCAGCAAGCTGGCGGCTTCGCTGACGCGCTGGTAGGTGACCGTCTTGATGAACTTGCCCACCCACAGCCCGCCGGTATAACGAGCGGCTTTCTTGGTCGGCAAGGTGTGGTTGGTGCCGCTGACCTTGTCTCCATAAGCGACATTGGTTTCCGCGCCCAAGAAGAGCGCGCCATAATTACGCATATTCCGCAAGAAATAATCGGGGTCGCGCGTCAGGATTTGTACATGTTCGCTGGCGATATCATCGGCGACTTCCAGCATCTCGGCGTCGCTGTCGCAGAGGATGACCTCGCCATAATCGCGCCAGGCGACGCCAGCCAGGTCGGCAGTGGGCAAGCGCTCCAGTTGCGCGCCGATTTCCGTCTCAATGCCCTGCGCCAGCTCGCGGCTGGTCGTCACCAGGACGGCGGGCGAGGTTGGACCATGTTCAGCCTGCCCCAGCAAGTCGGTCGCGCACATTTCGGCATCAGCGCTATCATCCGCCACCACCAGCACTTCGGTGGGCCCCGCCAGCAGGTCAATGCCCACCAAGCCGAATAGCTGGCGTTTGGCTTCGGCGACATAGGCATTGCCCGGACCCACGATCATATCCACTGGCTCGATGCCGAGCGCGCCATAGGCAAGCGCTGCCAGCGCCTGTACCCCGCCCAGGATATGGATTTCATCCGCGCCACCCAGGTGCATGGCGGCGATGGTGCCGGCGGGGATCTGCCCCTGGATAGGTGGCGTGCAAGCGATGACATGCTTGACGCCAGCCGCCCGCGCCGTAACCACGCTCATGTGCGCGGAGGCGATCATGGGGTAGCGCCCGCCCGGCACATAACAACCGACCCGATTGACGGGGATGTTCTTGTGCCCGAGCACGACGCCCGGCAGCGTCTCCACCTCGATATCGGTTAAGGCGGCGCGCTGTGCCTGGGCGAAGTTGCGCACCTGCGCCTGGGCGAACTTGATGTCGTCGATGGCTTGCTTGGGCAGCGTCGACATGATTTGCTGGATATGCTCGTCGGTGAGCTTGAACTCGGCGGGGTTCCAGTTGTCGAACTTTTGCGAAAGCTCCCGCACGGCGGCATCCTTGCGCGCGCGGATATCGGCGAGGATGCCGCGCACAACTTCCTGCACGGCGCTATCGGCTTCGGCTTTTTGTTCGGTCGATTTGCCGCGCTTGATGTATTGAATCGCCATGAGTCCTCCGTCAGATTAAGCCCAAAGCCGCTGGCTGGCGATGCGCGCGCCTTCCGCCAGCGAACCCAGCTTGGCATAGGCGATATCCGGGTGCACCGCGCCAAAACCGGCGAAGGTACCAAAGCCGCAGTCCGTGCCTGCGATGACGCGCTCGCGCCCGACGATGCCGGCATAACGCTCAATGCGCTGCGCCACCAGCTCGGGATGCTCGACGAAATTGGTGGTGGTATCCAGGCAGCCGGGGATAAGGATTTTGTCATCGGGGATAGCCGCCCCCGCCCAAATCGCCCATTCATGCTGATGGCGCGGGTTGGCGCCTTCGAACTGAATGGCTTGCGGTTTGGCGCGCAGCACAATATCGATGATTTCCGCCAGGTCGATGTCGTGATGATGGGGTCCTTCGTAATTGCCCCAGCACAGGTGCATGCGCGCTTGCTCGGCGGGCACATTTTCCAGCGCATAATTCAGCGCCTCGACCTGTGCCTGGGCGGCGCGTTTGAAAGTGACGGTGTCTTCATCGCGGAAGCGGATATGCCGCCCCATCGCCAGGTCGGGGCAGTCAACTTGCAGAGTCAAGCCGGCGGCGGTGATCTTCTCGTATTCAACTTTCATCACATCCGCCAGCGCGCCCAGGTATTGCTCGTCAGTCGCATAATACTCGTTGGGTTGGAAGACGGCGATGACGCCGGGCGAGGCGGCATTCATAAAGGCTTCGGCAGCGCCAGCCTCATCCCGCGCCGCCAGCAGGTTGGCGATGTCTTTTTCCAGCGGAGCCAGGTCTTTGATGGCGATGGCATCACGCACGACGGGGCGATGATATTTGGGTGTGCCGCCGGCCTCCGCCAGTCGCTGCTTGTAGGCGGGGAAGTCGTCCAGGTCTTTGGGCGTGGCGCGCGGCACTTCGTCAATTTCGAAGCCGGTGAAGCGGTGGCGGATGTAGGTTGCGTAGCTGATTTTGCTCATCTCGCCATCGCTGATGATATCGACGCCGGCCGCGACTTGTTTGGCAGCTACTTCGCGCACAGCCGCACTCATCACGCGGTCAAACTCGGCGGGGTTATAAGCCCGTCCCTGGTCTTGCGCGAATAGCTGGTCGACCACGGCTTGCGGGCGCGGCATGCTGCCGACATGGGTGGTCAATATACGTTCGGCGCTGGTCTTCATTCGCTGCCTCCTGCTTGACGTGGCGGGCGGTAATCGCGCAGATCGATGCCGGCGCGCTCGCGGAATGTCCGCAGCAGGAAGTCGTTCTGGCGTTGTTTCTGCGCCTGATAGTCGGGCGGGTGCAGCATCTTGCCGGTCGCATCAGCCTCATAGCCGTTTTCGCGCGCCGCCGCCTCGACCTGGGGCGACCAGTACGGGTCTTTGCCTGTGTAGACCTGGTGTGATTCCAGCACGGCGAAGAACCAGCCAATTTCCTCGCCGCTGTATTCAAAGCGACGGTACATACCCGGCGGCAGCGAAATCATATCCCATTCATTAAGCACAAACTCGCCTTCGACCTGGTCGGGATCGTCTTCGTTGCCCCAATAGAAGATCCAAGGACCGGTCAGGATAAAAAATGATTCGACGTAATCGTGTGTATGCCAGGCGGGACCACAACCTGGCGGTGCCCAAGCCATGCCGATCTGGTAACGGTGCGGCTCGGTGATGGCGCGCTGGATGCTGTAGTCGGGGTTTTCCGCGGCGGTATCGCCAATCACGGCGTAATTCATGCGCATGTGCCCGGGCAACATGCTGTCGATGAACATGATGGGGATGCCCTTGTGCTTCAGTTCATCAAAGCGCATGATGCGCGCCGCCATGCTTGCTTGCGTTTGCCGGGGATGGTCCATACGCCCTGCCCTTTCTGCCTTTGTCACTGGCACAAAGGCTACAGATTCGTCGCGCGATTGTCAATTGACGGGCTTGTTTCATATCGCCCTCGTATCAATATCCCACAGCAGCATGCACTCGCCGATGAGCATCAAGGAGCCAGCCAGCAAGATTGTGCCGCTTGTGCCGCTCCTGTTGCGCGCCAGGGCAAAGGCAGCGGGCAGGTTATCGGCATATCGCGCATCATCACAAACTCTCCGCGCGGCTCGCAGGGCATCGGCTCGGCTGGGGAAGCGCGTGCTGGGGTTGATGTTGGTCTCGGTGATGATCAGCGCGTCGCTGACAGCCGCCATCTCTCGATAGACCTGGCTGTAGTCGCGGTCGCGCGGGACGCCCACGATAGCTACAACCGGCGTGGCCAGCCTGCCCAGGCTCTGCACGAAAGAACGCGCCGAGGCCGGGGTGATTGCCCCGTCAATCACGATGCGCGGCGACGTTTCCAACTGCTGCGCGCGCCCCTGCCACTGCACCGCCGCCAGCCCCTGGCGCAAGGCAGTTTCATGCAGCCCAAACTGCTCGGCGGCGCAGATAGCTAAAGTGGCATTTGCCAATTGATAACGCCCCAGCAGCGGCAGGAAAAGCTCGCCATAAGCGGGCAGGCGCATGATTTGCCCATCGGCGCGGCGACAGACAAAGGCAGCCAATTCGTCATCGCGCAAGATGTCCAGGCGGGCATGTTGCCGGGCAGCTTCTTTGCCTAGCTGCGCGGCGGCGGCGTCTGCTTGCGGCAGGCTGATTGCAGTGCCATTCGCTTTGATGATGCCGGCTTTGTGCCAGGCGATGCGCGCCAAACTCGCGCCCAGCAGCGCCGTATGTTCCAGCATGATAGGCGTGAAGAGCGCCAGCTTATTCGGCACGATGGCAATATCGTCAAACCGTCCGCCGCGTCCGACTTCCAGCGCCGCTACATCAACGCGCTCTTCGTCGAAATAACGCAGGGCAATCGCCAGGAAGATGCCTTGCGGGCTGAGGTATCGCCCCGCGCCCAGCCCGGCGATTTCGGCATCGATATCGGGCTGCAGTGCGCGCAGGATGCGCAGAAAATCCTGGCTGGGGATCATGCGCCCGTCCACACGGATGCGCTCGTTCCAATGCACCAGGTGCGGGCTGGTGATCGTGCCGACGCGCAAGCCCATGGCGCTCAAGAGCTTGGCGGTGATGGCGGAAACGCTACCTTTGCCGCGGCTGCCCGTTATGACGATGTAGTCGCGTGGCTGTTTCGGCAGGCTCGCCCTTGCCAGCAGCCGGCGCGTGGGACTGGTATCGCGTGTATACTCATCGAGTCCGCGCAGGGTATTGTCCAGGCGGCGGCGCGTCTGAAAAATGTAGCGAATAGCCGCTGGCATGCTGTTGATCATGGGCGCGATTTCTATCATTGGCACATGGAGTAATCCTGCCCGCTGCAAGTGGATTTGGCAAGGCAAATGGCATCCAAGACAACCGGAGCGGCTGGCACAACCTCGTTGAGCGGAAGCGATGCCCGGCGCGCCGCCCGCAACATCAGCGCCTTGATGGTTGCCAGCGTCATCAGCAAAGGCGCGCTCTTCGGCTGGCAATTGCTGCTCTCGTTGTGGCTGGGACCAGGCGAATACGGCATTTATGGCACGATCGGCGGATTGATGGCGAGTGCGGCTGCGCTGGCCAGCTTCAGCATGGGTTTGATCGTCATCCGCGATGTCGCGCGCGCGCCAGAGAAAGCCGGCAACTACTGGACGGCAATGCTCTTCGCGCAGACCTTGTTGGCGCTGCTGGCTTATGTAGGCATGAACAGCCTGTCGCTGGGCTACAGCGAGGCTCTGCGCGCCTTCGCGGCTCTGGCGGGGCTTAACCTCTTCGTCGATATCTTCGGCAATATGGCTTATGACCTGCTGCTCGCGCGCGAACGCATGGTGATGACATCGACAGTCGAAATCACGCATATTTTCCTGCGCATCGGCTTGGCGCTGCTGGCTTTGTCGCTGGGCTGGGGCTTGCTGGGCGTGTATGCAGCCGCGCTTGTTTCGGGCATTTTGCGCTCGCTGGTTCTGGTGAGCTTGAATATACGCGACGGCATCAAGCCGCAATTCCCCCTGGATCGCGCTCTCGCCCGCCGGCTGTTGATCAACAGCGCGCCTTTGGCTCTGTCCGCGCTGCTAACCCTTGTATATCAACATGCTGACAAGCTGCTAACGACCGGCATCCTGGGCGAAGAAATCACCGGCTACCTGGTTGTCGCCTTCGTCATCAACTATGGCGTGATTGAGCTAATCAGCAGCTCGGTCTTGGTGGCGGCTTATCCCTTGCTTGCGCGCTATTATGAATCTGGCCGTAACCCCATTTTCGGATTTCTAATCGGCAAATTGGCGCTGTATATGCTGCTAGTTGGGCTGCCAGTGGCATTAAGCATCAGCATCTTGGCTGAGGCTATCATCCTGCCGCTGCTGGGTGAGACCTATGCGCCATCGGCGGGTATCCTGCGTCTGCTGATTTGGTTCACCGCCATCACCATGTTCGGCAATGTCTTCAGCAAGGCGCTGCTCATCCAAAATCGTCAAAGGCTGCTGCTGGCGATTCGCGCTTGTGGCTTGGCGGTGAATATCGCGCTGACCCTGCTGCTGCTCTTCCGTTGGGGCGATGCGCGCGGCGCGGTGCTCGCGTCAATCGTCGGCGAGCTGCTGATCGTGGCGCTGTTGCTGGCGAGCTTCTGCGCTTTGGGCTGGCGGGCGCGGGCATTGGCTGGCGTGGCTGCGCGGCTGCTGCTGATCTGCCTGCCGACCGCGCTGGTCATGCTGGCGCTGCGCGAGGCATTCATTTTGCTGCCGGTCTTGGGCGGGCTGGGCGTCTATATGGGCGGTGTCTTGGCCTTGCGCGTGCTGGGCGCGGAGGACTGGGACCTGCTCTACCGGCTCTTGACAGCGCTGCCGGGCGGCTCACAACTGGGGCGCATCTGGAAGCGCGATATACAGATGAGTTGGTGAGCGGCGCATGCACATCTTGCAGCTCACGCCCTATTATGCGCCAGCTTATGCCTTTGGCGGCGTCGTGCGCGCGGTCGAGGGGTTGGCTGGAGCGCTGGCGGCGCGCGGGCATCGCATCACCATCTTGACCACCGACGCCTTGGACCAAGGGCGGCGCTTTGCTGGACCCCTGGAAGAAACCCATGGCGACATCCGCATCGTCCGCTGCCGCAATGCTTCGGTCTGGCTGCGCGGCAGGCTGAACCTGTCGACGCCGCGGGGTTTGCGCGGGGCAGCCAAAACCATCCTGCCCGATGTCGATCTGCTGCACCTGCATGAGCTGCGCACAGCGGAGAACCTGCTGGTAGCGCCGGTTGCGGCGGAGCTGCGCGTGCCGATTGCGCTATCGCCGCATGGCACACTCAACCTCAACACGGGGCGGAGTCGCTTGAAGAGGGGCTGGGATGGGCTGTTGAGCCGACGTTTGCTGCCGCGTATCAACCACATCATCGCCTTGACAGAAACTGAACAGCGCGAAGCCGAGCGGCTTTGGGCAAGGCTGGGCGCATCCCGCCCGCCCGCCAGCAGCGTGATTCCTAATGGCGTGAACCTGCGCGAATTCGCATCCACCCCGGCTGCGGCGGATTTCCGCGCCCGCTTTGGCTTGGGCACTGCGCCGACCGTGTTGTACCTGGGGCGCTTGCAGGCGCGCAAAGGCGTCGATGTGCTGCTGCGGGCTTTCCTGGCGGCGGATGTGGTGGATAGCCGCTTGCTGATTGCGGGTCCCGACGAAGGCATGCTGCGGACACTGCGCAGGCTGGCGGCGGGGGATAAACGGATTGTCTTCGCGGGATACCTGGATGCTTCCGAAAGGTTGAGCGCGTTGGGCGCGGCGGATGTCTTTGCCTTGCCAGCCATCGGCGAGGGGCAGTCGATCGCCGTGCTCGAGGCGCTGGCGGCCGGCTTGCCAGTCGCGCTTTCGCCGGGCTGCAACATGAACGAGGTCGCGGTGGCGGAGGCGGGCTTCGTTACACAGGCGACTGTGGCGGCTTTCGCGGACAAGCTGCGCGTGCTGCTGCGTGATGAGTTGCTACGGCAGCAAATGGGCGCGGCGGCTCGGCAACTTGCGCGGGAGCGATATAGCTGGGCGCGGGTTGCGGCGGAGCTGGAGCGCGTGTATATGGATTTGGGGCTAGGAAGCACTGGCGGACTCCAAGCACGCCTAGGAGCGGGGCGAAAGTAAGCGATTGCTTCATTTCTGCGCGCAGTTTATTGATTGAGACTTGCCACCCTGCCGACATTTACATTTCTCTTACACACAGCCACTATCACCCCTCGAACAGGCTAGCGCGGTTTTCGGCTGATAGTAAAATAGCCTGGTAGCGTGCCTGCCAGCCCGCTGATTGAGGACAGCTATGATCCAATTCGATCGCTTCACCGAACGCGCCCAGGATGCCGCTACCCGCGCCTATGAGATCCTGCATCGCTACAACCACACTCAGGTCGATACTGAACACCTCTTGCTCGCCCTCTTGGAACAGACCGATGGCTTGGTGCCACATATCCTCGAGCTGATGAGCATTGATGCCAGCGGGCTGCGCTCGCGCGTGGACGATATCTTGCGACAAAGCCCGCGCACCGCCACTATCTACGGTCAAGGCACGAATCAAGTCTTCATCACGCCGCGCTTAAAAAGCGCCATCGACCGCGCCAACGAAGAAGCCAACCGCCTGCGCGACCAATACATCAGCACCGAGCATATCTTCCTCGCCCTGCTTGGCGAACGCAACACCGCCATCGCCAGGGCGCTTGCCGAATACAAGATCACTCGCGATCGCGTCGCCGATGTTGTCAAGGACATCCGTGGCGGGCAGCGCGTCACCGACCCGCAAGCCGAAAGCCGCTATCGCACTTTGGAGAAGTACAGCGCCGACCTGACTCGCCTGGCGCAGGAAGGCAAGCTCGACCCGGTTATCGGGCGGGATGCCGAGATTCTGCGCGTCACCCAAGTGCTCAGCCGGCGCACGAAGAACAATCCGGTCTTGATCGGTCAGGCGGGCGTCGGCAAGACGGCTATCGTCGAGGGCTTGGCGCAAAAGATTGCCAGCAACGATGTGCCCGACCTGCTGCTGGGCAAGCGTGTGCTCAGCCTCGACCTCAGCGCTATGCTGGCGGGCAGCCGCTTCCGTGGCGAATTTGAAGAACGATTAAAAAGCACAATCGAAGAGATTCAGCGCTCGCAAGGCGAGATCATCCTCTTCATTGACGAGTTGCACCAGGTGGTTGGCGCGGGCGCGGCCAGCGGCGCAATGGATGCGGGCAATATGATGAAGCCGGCTTTGGCTCGTGGTGAGCTACAGACCGTCGGCGCGACCACCATGGACGAATATCGCCAGCACATTGAAAAAGACAGCGCGCTTGATCGCCGGTTCGCGCCTATTTTTGTGGAAGAGCCGAATGTCGACGACACCATCGACATGCTCTATGGCTTGCGCGACCGCTACGAGGCGCATCATAACGTCAATATCGCCGATGATGCCATCGAAGCCGCCGCCCGTTTGTCCGCCCGCTACTTGACCGAGCGCAAGCTGCCCGACAAAGCCATCGACCTCCTGGACGAAGCCGCCGCCAAGCTGCGCGTCGCGCTCTTCTCCATGCCGTCTTACCTCAAAGACATGCGCGGGATCATCGAACAACTGGCAATGGAAGAGCAGGCCGCCGGCTTGTCAAGAGATTATGAACGCGCCGCTGATTGCAAAATGCAGCGCATCCAGTTGGAAGAACGATACGACCTCGCCCACCACGCCTGGCGGCAAGAAAACACCCTGGACGAATTGGTAACCGCCGACAATATCGCCCAGGTGGTCGAGCAGTGGACGGGCATCCCCGTGCAGAATATGCTGGAAACGGAATCGGAAAAGCTGCTGCGCATGGAAGAAGCCATCAGCGGGCGCGTCATCGGGCAAACGAAAGCGATCGTTGCGCTCGCGGATGCCATCCGCCGGGCGCGCAGCGGCTTAAAAGACCCCAAGCGCCCCATCGGCTCCTTCATCTTCCTCGGCTCCAGTGGCGTCGGCAAAACGGAATTGGCCAAGGCGCTGGCGGAGTTTATGTTCGACGACGAAGACAACCTGGTGCGCGTCGATATGAGCGAATACCGCGAGAAGCACACCGTCAGCCGCCTGTTTGGCGCGCCGCCAGGCTATGTTGGCTATGAAGCTGGCGGGCAACTGACCGAAGCCGTCCGTCGCCGCCCTTACCGAGTCATCCTCTTTGACGAAATAGAAAAAGCCCACCCGGATGTGTGGAGCGCGCTGCTGCAAGTGCTGGAAGACGGGCGCATGACCGATGGGCAAGGGCACATCGTCGACTTCCGCAACACAGTCCTGATTATGACCAGCAACCTGGGCACCGAGTTCGCCAGGCGCGGCGGCGCTTTGGGTTTCTTGCCACACGATGATGACGCTGTCGCCGACCATCAGCAGATCGAGCGAGCCATGCGCGATACCTTCCGCCCCGAGTTCCTCAACCGCATCGACGAAGTCATCATCTTCGAGCCGCTCACGCTCGAAGATGTCGAGCAGATGGTTGATTTGCAGCTGCGCGAATTAGCGGAGCGCATGGACGAATCCAGCCTGGCTATTCACCTGACCGAGTCGGCGCGCAACTGGCTGGCGCGGCAGGGCTACGACCCGCAATTTGGCGCGAGACCGCTGCGCCGAGCCATCCAGCGACATATCGAAAATCCGCTGAGCATCCACCTGCTGAAAGGCGACTTCCACGCTGGCGACCTGGTTGTCATAGACGCGAGCGAAGGCGGATTGACTTTCACCCGCCATGCCGACCAATCCAGCGATTTTAGCGCGCCAGCCAGCGGCACAGACGAATACTACGCGGAGAAGTACCCGCAAGGCGACCATTATCAAGCCAGCTACGAAGAAGAAGACTTCGCCGACTTCCTCTCGCGCACCGAGGGCGATGATGAAATTGACCTCTATACTGCGCCGCCACAGGTATGAAGGGCTACCGCTGCATTCATGCGGACAAGCCGCGCGAATTGTCCTTTGACTATGCCAGCCGCCATCGCTATAATCAGTCGCAAGACCTTAGCAAAACACGGACATAGCCATGAGCGACCACGAACGCGACACGCGCGAAGCGACCACCACCGAAGCCCCTGCGCCTGTCGAGTTGCCGCCAGCCGAGACAAACGCGCCAAGCGAAACGCCAAGCCAGGAAACGGTTGCCGCCGGGGCGGATTTGGGCGCGGCGGATAGTCCGCCCACATCTGAGGCAAGCCAGCAACCAGCAGAGCCTGCCGCTGAAACCAGCGAGCCAGCCAAAGCCGACCCCGAGCCAGAGCCAGCCAAAGCGCAGCCGAAATACCAGCGCGGGCAAGTCTATCAAGGCAAGATCACCGAGACTTCGCCGACGGCTGTATTGGTCGATCTGGGCGAAGGCGACATCGGCGTCGTGCCCGGGCGCGAGTTGGAGCTGATGACCAAACGGATGCTCGAGTCGCTGGTCCTTGGCGCGGAAGTCGATGTCTATGTGGTCAACCCGCGCAACCATCGCGGTAAGATGGTGCTGTCCATCAACCATGCTATGGAAGAGATGGACTGGCGCAATGCCGAAGAATTCGCCAAGTCCAAAGCCGTCTACGAAGCGTTGATCGGCGGCTACAACAAGGGCGGGTTAATTGTGCGCTTTGGACGGCTGCGCGGCTTCGTGCCACAAAGCCAGCTATCCGAGAGTCGCGCGCGCCAGATCAGCGGCAGCACGCCCGAAGAACGCTATGGACCCATGGTCAACCAGCCCATCGGCGTCAAGGTCATGGAAGTCGACCGCCACCGCAACCGGCTGATTTTGTCCGAGCGCGCCGCCACCCGTGAAGTCCGCGTCAAGCGCAAAGAGTCGCTGATTGCCGAACTGACAGTCGGAGAAATCCGCAAAGGCACGGTGGTCAGCCTGGAGAACTTTGGCGCGTTCGTCGATATTGGCGGCGGCGAGGGCTTGGTGCATGTGTCCGAGCTGGCTTGGGGGCATGTAACCCACCCGCGGCAGGTGCTCAGCCTGGGCGAAGAAGTCGAGGTTGAGGTCATCAGCGTCAACCCGGAAGCGAATCGCATTGGGCTTAGCCGCCGGCGCGTGCTGGGCGACCCCTGGGACGAGATCGCCACATCCCTGCGGCGCGGGCAACTGGCGCGCGCGACAGTGACCAAGCTGACGAAGTTCGGCGCTTTTGCCCGCCTGAACGATTATGAGGCGGTCGAAGGCTTGATCCACATCTCCGAGTTGTCAGCGGAGCGCGTCGAACACCCGCGCGAGGTGGTCAAACGCGGGCAAGAATTGGCGCTGCGCATCATCAAAATCGATATCAAAGAGCGCCGCCTCGGGCTGAGCTTGAAGTCGGTCAATTCTACAGAATACCTGGATCTCGACTGGGAGATGGCGATTCAAGAGTCGGCGACACTGCCAAGCAGCGAATAAGCCCCATTGAGTCTATACATCTACCCCCTTGGCCCCCCATATCAATGAGGGGGAAGGTTTCGCCGAGCATTAATACAAGTAACACCAAGTAAGTCCTGCCAATATAGCCCCCATCCCCCGGCCCCGGTGTAGTTTAAAAATATAAGCGCCCCCCACACGAAGAGGAATAGAGGAATGGCGGATAAGAGTTTATAAAAAAAAAAGGGGGGGGGGGGGGGGGGGGGGGGGGGGGGGGGG
>VXNO01000020.1 GCA_009840575.1 Chloroflexota bacterium
GGTTTGGGGTGGGGGCAAAGCCGTCTTCACCCACTCAGCGCCGCGAATGCCGTCTGGCGCTCCTGGGCAGCGGCAAATTGCCCAGCTTGCAGCTTTCGCGTCAAAGCCGCCATGTCCTGCGCCAGCGGCATCAGGTCGATGGCATTGGCGCTGTTGATCATGCGCAGCCAGTCGTCCCGCAGCGCGTCGATGCCCTGCATAGCGCCGGCGATCGCCCCGCCCATGCCGGCGATGCTGTCGTTGTCACGCCCATAATTCGTGCCGCCAAAGACTGTGCCTTCAAAGTCGCCGCCGGTTACCACCAAGAAAGCCAGCGCGATAGGCGCTTCTTCGATTGAATGTTCGCGGCTGGCTGTCCAGTCGTTGCGCCCGTTGCCGCGCTGCGCCTTGGCATCATCGGCGCTGCCATCGTAGCGGCGCATGACTTCTCGCAGCGGAGCGATGGCTTCGCGCCAGTCGGAAAAGTCCGCCGCGCATTCGACCAAAGCCTCGATGCAAGCGCGCGTGCCATCTTTGGCGACTGCCAGCGCCGCGTCAATCACCGAGCCGACCGTGGCATCGGGCGCAAAAGCCGCCGCCACCGCCGCTGCCATCACCCCCGCCGCCTCAAGCCCGTAGCTGTGCTGGTGCGCGCTGAAGATGTCGATGGCTTCAACATAGGCGCGCTGCGGGTCGCAGGCATTGATGATGCCCACGGGCGCGGCATACATGGCAGCGCCGCAATTGACCATGTTGCCGACGCCGGCGTTGCGAGGGTCGGCATTGCCCAGCCAGCGGATGTAGAGCCACTTTTCAGGATAAAAAAGCCGCTCGACCAAGGGCATGTGCCGCTCGCGCTCGGGTATCCAGCGCTCTTCCAGCGCCATCTTGGGCACGATGCGCCGCAAGAATTCGTGGGCGTCCAGGTGGTCGCCATGCTCGCGGTAGCATTCGCAGAGCAACTGCGCCATGTGCGTATCATCGGTGTAACGCCCATGCCCGCGGCCGCGTGTATTCTCCGCGTCCCAGGCTTCGACCAGGTCGGTGATATAGCCATAGCGCGCGCGAATCTCGGCGGGACTGCGCCATTCCGCGGGCGCGCCCATGGCATCGCCAATCGCGCCACCATAGAGGCAGCCTTGAACTTTCTTCAGCAACAAATCGGGGGATTCCATCATCATCTTACGCTCCTGCTGCTAGCGAATCCAAATATGTCGTGAAACTTTAACCGCAAAGATACAAAGTTCACAAAAGTTACAAAGGCTCTTTGCCACAGAGGCGCGGAGGAGGGCGGCAAATATATTTTGATGCGATTGCCTTGCTCTCGCAACAATGACCTCGTTGAGGCGCGCGCAGCCTGCTGTATAATTAAGAGGCAAACATGCGCGGGAGCAGCGTCATGAAGAACTACACGATGGAAACAGCGGTCGCCAACTTCGCGGAGTTGATGGACCACGCCCAGAAAGGCTTGGTCGTAAATATCGTTGGCAGCGACGGCATTGAATACGAGCTTAAGCTGAAACGCCTGCCGGCCAGAAAACCCCGCAAGCCGGGCAGCGCCAAGGGGCGTATCATTGTTTCTGACGACTTCTATGAGCCCTTGCCCGAGTTCGAACCGTACTTGGAATGAATTGCCTGTTAGACACTTCCACTTTCATATGGTATGTCTCCGCGCAAATTCGATTGAGCGATATAGCCCTGTCGATCTTGAGCGACGCGGGTAACAAAGTCTATCTGAGCCTTGTCAGCATATGGGAGTTGGCGATCAAATATCGTACAGGCAAACTTGATCTCATCCCGCCACCGTTTTCCGAATGGATTGCCAGTGAACTGGAGTCAAATAGCTTCAGTCTTTTGGAAATCCAACTGCCACACTTAATAGTCGTTTCCGAATTACCACTGCACCACAGAGGCCCCTTTGACAGGCTGCTCATCGCCCAGTCGCTCGCCGAAGGTCTGCCCATCACCAGCAGCGACAGCCTCTTCGACCTGTATCCCATCAATCGCCTCTGGTAGCCGGCTCCCACGATGAGCCTGTTCATCGCTTTTATTCTGGCGGCGGTCTTGTTGGGGGCGGGCGCGATGCTCTCGCCAGCCTGGCGCACAGCCCAACCGCGCGTGGCTTTAGCCGCAACCCTGTGCCTGGCATTGATCGTCGGTGGCGCGGTTTTTTATGCCGAGGTCTTCGCTTGGGATACGCTAGTCGTGGATTATCTGCTCTTCGCGCTGCTGGCAGGTGTCGTGCTGGGCGGCACTTTATCGACCGCGCAAGCCCGCGCAGAAGCCCGTGGCGAAGCCCTCAGCGACCACGACCAAGGCTGGCCCGGCCCCGAAGATCTGGCTTTCTTCTGCCTGGTTTCGCTGCTGCTGCTCGTCCCGCTCTTGCAGATGCCACTGCCGCTAGGCACGCATGGCCAAGCGCTGGCTCTGCACAGCCTGGCTGCCCGCGATGGCGGCTCGTTCACATCGCTGCTTCCCTACGCTGATAATTCATCCATCCTCATCGCGCCAGGCTTCCACGCGCTTTCCGCCTATCTCAGCCAACAGTTAGGTCAGCCGCTGCCATTCATCCAGCAAAGCATCGCGGCGGTCTTGCTGTTGATGCTGGTGTGGCTGGCCTATGATTTCGGCGCTGAGCTGCAAAACAAGCGGCTGGGGCGGGCAATGGCGCTGGGGCTGCTGCTTTGCGGCGGCGCATTGAGCAGCCTGCTGGACGGGCATTACAGCGAATTATTGGCGCTGCTGTTCACGCTGGCTTTCCTGCTGTATGCGCTGCGCCTGCTGCATCGCTTTGGCCTGGCCGACCTGGTCGCGGGCGGTCTGCTGCTGGGCGCGGTCTTGTATACCAGCCTGGATTTGTTTCTGGCGGCGTTGGTTTGCCTGGCGCTGCTGATCGGACTGGCTTGGCAGGGGCGACACGGCACTGAGCGCCGGGCGCGCTGGGGTGTAACGCTGGGCATCCCCGCCATCGCGCTGTTGGGCACGGCTCCCTGGCTCATCAACAACCACTCGCTGCTGCTGCCGGTCGCGCCCGCGACGAGCCTGCCTGGCTTTTCGAACCTCATCACAATGTTTCGCGCACAAGGCTTTGTTGTACTGCCGCTGCTGGTCTGGGGCGTATTCATCGGCTGGCGCGCGGAGGGGCGGCTGCGGCTGGGCTCGCTGCTGATGCTAGGCTGGCTCTTGCTGCTGTTGGATCTAGCGGTATTCGGTGTGCTGCCGCGGCTGCTGCCGGCTCTGGGCGCGCTAGTCGATTCGCAAAGCCTGGCTCGGCATGCAGTCATTTTGCCGCTTAGCTGGTTCGTGGGCTTGGCGCTGTTAGATCTCTGGGAGGGGCGTCTGCCCAGCCCCTTGCGGGCGCGACTGCGCAGGAATGCCCCCCGCTGTCTGGCGCTGTGCGCATTGGGCATCGGCTTGTTTTTCTTGACCTTCGAGCCAGCCTTAAACAACCTGCGCGCGCTGCTGGACCTGCCCGCCGCCACAGGGACTCACGATGACATCGCCGCCATGGACTGGCTGCGCGAGAACACGCCGCCCGACGCCCTGCTGCAAGCTACTGATGGCGATGGCTGGCTGCCGGTGATCGCCGAGCGACGCGCGATCGATTTTCGCGCCTACAGTTATTTTGAACGAGCCCTCGTCCAGCCCGCCGAAACTGCCACCGCCGACTACTTGCTCGTGCCAGCAGATGCCGACTATAAAGCCGACACATCCCAGCAACTTGTCTTCCAGCAAGGAGAAGCGCGCGTCTTCCAGCGAGGAGAAGCATAGCGAGCCAAGGCAAACCAAGCAGTATAAGCTGCGGGTATCCCTGCACAAATCTCAGTAAGCGCAAGTAAGTCTTGCGA
>VXNO01000122.1 GCA_009840575.1 Chloroflexota bacterium
TTTTTTAATTTTCCGCCCACCCCCTTTATCTCCTGTTTTTTGTGGGGGGGATGGTTTTGTTTTTTATAATATACCGGCGGCGCGGCGCGGCGCTGGCTGGGTGATGGAGCGCGATGTGCTGGATACCTGGTTCAGCAGCGGCTTGTGGCCCTTCAGCACCTTGGGCTGGCCCCAGCAAACCGCTGACCTGACGCGCTATTACCCCACGCAAGTGATGGAGACCGGGCACGACATCCTCTTCTTCTGGGTGGCGCGCATGATCATGATGGGCTTGTGGTTCACGGATGAGCCGCCCTTCCACACCGTCTACTTGCATGGGCTTGTCCGCGCTGAAGGCGGGGTGAAATTCAGCAAGACCCTGGGCAATGCCATCGACCCGCTGACTGTGGTCGATGAGCGCGGCGCAGACCCCTTGCGCTTTACGCTTATCACCAGCGGCACGCCCGGCAACGACTGTCACCTCGACCCCACGCGGCTCGACCATAGCTTCCGCTTCGTGAACAAAATCTGGCAGATGGCCAGCTTCATCAATCAAAATCTGACGGGCGAGCTGGAGCTGGGTACCCCGCCGCGCGCCGAGCTCGACCTGCCTTCGCGCTGGATCCTCAGCCGTTTGCAGCGCCTCATCGCCAATGTCCAGTATCTCTTTGATATCTACCAATATGGCGAGGCTGGCGGGCAGATTCTGGCGTTTATGTGGGATGAGTTCGCGCCCTTTTACCTCGAAATCAGCAAGCAAGCGCTGTATCACGGCGGGGAAGCCGAACGCGACGCGACAGTCCGCGTGCTGGTCGCCGCGCAGGATGCCTGCTTGCGCCTGCTGCACCCTTTCATGCCTTTCATCACTGAAGAAGCCTGGCGCTACATCCCCCATGCGGGCGAGGCGCTGATCATGGCGGACTGGCCCCGTGCCGACCAAGCGCTGATTGACACCGAAGCTGAGGCGCAGATGAGCCTGTACTTGGAGCTGGTGCGCGAGATCCGCAACGCCCGCGGCGAATACAAGCTCAACCCCGGCAAGCGCATCACGGCGCTGGCAAAGCAGGACGCGGCGACGCTGGCGCTGGCGGAAAATGCGTCGGTCTTGTCGCGCCTGTGCAATGTGTCGGACTTGTCGCTGCTGCCTGCCGACGCGCCCGACCCAGCCAATTGCGCCGGCATCGTCGTTGGCGAATTGAGCATCTTCCTGCCGCTGGACGACCTGCTCGATCTTGCCGCCGAATGCCAACGGCTGCGCGACGAACGCGGCAAACTCCAGGCGCAGCTTGAACGGACGCAGAAGATGCTGGGTAATAAAAACTTCGTGGCGCGCGCTCGCCCGGCAGTCGTCCAGCGCGAACGCGACCGCCTGCGCGAACAGCAAGCGGCGCTGGCGCGGCTCGACGAACGGCTGGCTTCCCTCTGCGCCTGAGCGGGCTGACCTGTCATTCAGTATACTTGGGCAGGGCGCATGGTGACTGACGGGGATGCGGATTGAGCCAAGCGATCAAAATCTGCCCGATCTGCCAGGCGCGCAATCATCGCGGCACGGACGTCTGTGTCAATTGCGGTGCCGGCATCGGACAGGTCGAGCCCAGCATCGAGGCAAGTGCCAGCCGAGCGCAGCCGAAGCAATATAACTTTCGGCGCGGCGAAACCGACCTGGCGGAAGCCTCCCTGCGGCGGCGCGGGCAACTGCTCAGCGCCTGCCTAATCTTGATTCTGGTCGTTTGCCTGGCTTCCGCAGGCGGCATCTTGCTGCTGGGGCGGCTGTTGGTTGAATCCAACCCTGCGCCAGTCGTGATTGTTGTAGCGCCGACGCGCATGGGCGGCCCCACCGTCACGCCAGGTCCGCCCACAGCCAGCTTCACCCCCAGCCCTGCGCCTACGCAAATCCCCTCCAAAACGCCGACGCCAGCGCCCTGCCTGCGCGAAGTAAGAGCCGGCGATTCGCTCATCGGCATCATCCTGGCTTGCGGGCATCAAGACCTGGCCATCATGCCGACTGTCATGGCGCTGAATGGCATCAGCGATGAAGCGATAATCCGCGCCGGGCAGTTGATTCGCGTTCCGCCGCCGACGCCGACCATCGACCCATTTGCCACCATCGCGCCCACCGCTACCCCCGCTGCCGATAGCGCCGCCGCAGAAAGCGCCCTGGCGCTGCTGGCTTTTGACCCCTTCGCGCCCACCGCCACGCCAACTTTGATACCCGGCTTGATGTGGCATACTGTGCGCAGCGGCGAGTCGATGATTTCCATTGCGATACAATATGAGACGGACGCCAAAGGCTTGTCGGATTTGAACCCCGAAATTGAATTCTCGCTCTGCGATTTCAGCGCGGCATTTGGCGGTCCCGAATGCACCGTGCAGCTAAGCGCCAATCAACTCGTCCGCGTGCCAGCGCCCACGCCAACCCAAACCGCCATCCCCACAGCGACGGGCAGCGAGACGCCCACGCCGACAGCCACCGCGACTTTCAACGCCCCGCTCCTGCAAGACCCGCCCGAGCAAACCTTCTTCGCGGCTGAGGAGCAAGTTACCCTGCGCTGGGTAGGAACAGGACGATTGAATGAGAGCGAACGTTATCGCATCACGGTGACCGCGGAAGACAAGAGCGTCGCCTACAGCGCTGATACGCGCGAACTCTTCTTCATCCTGCCCAGTCAGTGGCGCGCGACCGACGGCGAACGCCTTAAATTTATCTGGCAGGTCAGCGTCGTGGATGCCGAGAGTGGCGCTGTCCAACATGCGTCTGGCGAGCGCAGCTTCGTCTGGCAAGGCGTGGGGACAGGCTCGTGATGTGGCTGCGATTCCTGGCGATGCTGGCGCTGGCGAGCTTGCTACTGGCTGGCTGCAACCTGCGGCTCGCCCAAGAACCCAGCGCAAGCCCGACCCCCACCGCGAGCGAAACCGCGCCGCCCCGCCCTAGCCCGACCATCTCACCAGCCCCCACGCGCCAAATCGCCTCGCCAACCGCGCCTGTTGCTATCGCCGCTACGTCGTCACCGACCGCGCCGCCCTCGCCCAGCCCCAGCCCCGTCTATTTCGAATACGAGGTGCAAGCCGAAGACACGCTCATGGGCATCATTCAAGTCTTTGGTTATGGCTACCAGCTGGAGGTCGCGCAGGAGGTCGTGCGGCTGAATGACAGCGTATTCAGCATCGACTTTGTACCGGTCGGACAGGTAATCCGCATCCCCCGCCCCACCGCCACGGCGACCCCGGTCGGCGCGCAAGCGACTGCCGAGCTGCTGGAGACGATCGGCATCGACAGCGCCACGGGCTTGGAAGCCGGCGCGGCGCTGGGCTGCCACACAGTCGTCGCCAACGACACCATGGTCTCAATTGCCGAGCGCTACAATACAACGCTGGAGATTCTCAGCGACCTCAACAGCGACTTGAACTGGTCGGGCTGTAACTTCACGCTACTGGCGGGCGGCGAAGATTGCGTGCCAATTTTGAAGCTCGGCGCTTGCATCCAGGTGCCGCAGCCGACGCCCACGTCAACGCGCTTCCCCACCCCGACAGGCTTGGAGACGCCCACGCCAACCGCCACCAAACTCGCGCCGCGCCTGCTGTATCCCGCTGAAGGCGAACAGGTCAATGCGCGCCAACTGGTCTTGCAATGGCTGGGGCTGAGCGGGCTGCGCGAGGGCGATGTCTACCTGGTCGAGCTGCAGAATCAGACCACTGGCGGCGAACATCGCCAACGCACCAGCGCCAATAGCTATCGCGTGCCGGTCGCTTTTGCGCCACGTGGTGAGGTTCATACACTGCAATGGCGGGTCAGCCTGGCGCGACAAAACGAAGCCGGCATCTATGCTTTCGTCGGTGAGCAAGGCAACTGGCGGCGCTTTGAATGGAACGGCAGCTAGAGTTTATTGCGGCAGCGGCGCTTTTGGCGCGGCGGCATAAGCATCAAAGACCGGGCGGCGCGCGCCCTCCGCATCCACCAGGCTGAAGAAACAGGCTTCTGCATCACGGACGGCACAGCCGTTTAAGTTGTAGAGGAACATCGCCGAAAGCGCGTCCATGCCTTGCGCCAGTTGATATGCCTGGCGTATGTACAGCGCCTGTTCAGCCTGGCTGGTATAAGTAAGCCATTCATAGCCAGTCGCTGGCACAGCCAGGTTCGCGCCATCAGCGGTGCCCCAGCCCACCTGCGTGAGCCACAGCGGCAGGTCAATCCCGTGCTTGTCCATTGTCGCGGCATAATGCGCCATCAACGCATCGAAATTCTGTATGAAAGACTCATAATGCGATTCCACGCCCGGCGGTTGCGCGCAACAACCCAGCGTCGGTGGCACAGCCGATGCGCTGAAGATCGCGCCGATGCCGTCCGTATACTCCGCCGCGCCCAGAGCCAGCAATTCATCAAGATACCTATCCGTGGCAATGGAATTGTAATTGTCCGTGAAGCCGACTGGCGCCAAGCCCGCGCTTACCACCAGCGCATCGGCGTCATGCGCCTTGATTGTGCGATAGGCTATCTCCAGCAGGGTGGCATACTGGGCGGGGCCCAAATCAATCGCAGCCGGCAAGCCGTAATCACCAGACGAAGTTTTTGCCGGCGCTTGTTCATAGACAGGCACATTCCAGTATTTCAACAGGTTAGGCGCTTTCCAGATTTCGTAGGCGTCGACCAAACCCGCATAACGCGCCGCGGTCCGGCTGATGAAGTCAGCAAAGTCAGCTAAATCGGCGGGCGGACCGCCATAGGAGCGCAGGCTGCTGTTCATGCGCTCAAGATAGCTGGCGCGGCTCCAGTCGGGCGCGGCATAGATCGTCAGCAGCAGCTTGATGCCCGCCGCATCCAGCGCCCGGACGAGTGCATCCAGGTCGCTGTAATCAGGATTGCCCGGCTCGGCTTCGATCCGTGACCAAGCCACATCGATTTTCGCCCAGTTGACGCCTAGCTGTCGCGCCTGCTCGGTGAGCTCTTTCGCAGTCCCGCTATCGAGAAAGATGTGAATGCCATAGCCAAAACCCGGCTTGGGCGGGACGGCTGACGGATGCGGCACCAGGATGACCTGCCCGGCTCGCAGCGAGTCGGCGGCGGCGATGGCATTCAGACGCATCAGCTCTGTTTGCGATGCGCCGAAGAGCCGTGCCAGCACATACAACGTATCGCCAGCTTTGACCTCGTATTGAAAATGGCGCATATTATCCAGCGGCGGCACCAGCAATACCGCCCCCATGCCCAGCACGGCATCTTTGTGCAGGTCATTCAGACCGCGCAAGGCATCGACGGAGATCGCATAGCGCTTGGCAATGCCGTAGAGCGTGTCGCCGGGCTGCACGGTATAGTTAATCAAGCCCTCAGGCGCGGACGACTCGATTTCTTGCCCGCCGGCAAGCGCCGGAAACAGCCAGAAAAGCAAGAAAATCCACAGAATGAAGACTCGGCTCACCGCAGGCACCTCAGCCAGAGGCTGGCAATTCCTATCGGCAGTCTACTTGTGAGCGGCGATTCCCGCCAATCCATTCGGCAGTGTTCAGTCGCCATGCTGGAATTTCAAGAGCGCATGAGTATCCGCGCCCAGCCCGCTGCGCAGCCGTCTGCCTGTTGCTTCGTCATACCAGCCGATGCGGATTTCATACTCCCCAGCCGGGATGCCCGCCGCCGGCAAATAGACCACATCGCGGAAAGGCGTCTGTGCATCCCAGCCGCTTGAATCCAGCCCGCCAGCCTGTGGGTACTGGTCTGCCTGCGTGACCAGCCCGCCCAGCCCATTTTCGTCCAGCGCGTAGACATGCACAAATGTCTTCAAAGGGCGCGCGCTCTGCGATAGTGGCTGCCAATCCAGCCAAAGCAGCCATTCGCCAGTCGGCAGCGCTTCGGGATGAAATTCATAACGCAGCAAGGAGACTACATCGGCGAAGTTCGCCAGTGGCGCGGCCTTGGGCTGTACCTGCCGCGATCGATACTGCCGCACTGGCATGCCTTCCACCTGCGTTCGCAGGACTTCTTGCCAATACTCGCCCAGCCAGGCATCTACCGCGCCCGCATTTTTCCAGCCCGCCTGTTCGCGCGCGGCGACATACACAGTTTCGTAATCGTCAACCAGGTCGCGCAAAGCCGCTTCGATATCCGCAATTGATTGCTGCCCATGCACTGGCAAGCCGATATCGCGCGCTGCGCCACGATAATAATAGCCAAATGCGGCATCGCCAGCCAACTGGATGACGAGATCGCGCTCGGTTACCTGTTCATTGAGAAACGCTCCCAGCGCGTCCCAAGCCGGCGCTTTGCGATAAAGCGGGTTGTTGTAGTGCGCGTCCAGGCTCAGCATCGCCAGCGCAAACCAGGGCGATAGCAGCAGCAGCGCCATGACATTTGCGTCCAGGCGAATCCGTTTTTTCAGTCGCTCCGCCAAGCCGAAGCTGCCTATCACCAACAGCAGCAACAGCGCCGGCGCGACCGAGAGCACATAACGCGGGTGGAACAAATCCCAGAATTGCGAAGCCAGCCCCAAGCCGAGCAAGGGCAGCGCAACCGCCAGCGCCAGCAAGTGGAAAGCTTTGCGCCGATAGCCATAGATGATCGCAGCCGCCACAAGCAGCCACAGTGAAATCGCCAGTCCCAGCGCGGTTTGATCCAGCGGGATGCTGCTGCCCAGCGTCAAGGTCGGCGCGAAGACAACCACATAGTCTGGTAGCGAAAAGGCTGGCTGCAAGCCCGGATACGTCCCCGCATAGCCCGAGCGCACTTGCAGCAACCAGAAGCCGCTGACCAGCAGGGCGGCAAACAGCGCCTGCAAGCTCAGCAATCGCATCAGGAAGCGCCTATCTGCCCGCCGCTGCAGGATGGCATAGCCGGTTATCGCCAGGGCGCTGAATGGCTCGGTGTATATCGCCAGCGCGCAGGTGCCGCCCACCAGCGCATAGGCAAGCCAGTCGGCGCGGGTATCCCGCTCGACCAGCCGCGCGCCCAGCCACAGCGCAGTAACGCTCAAGCCCGCCCACCAGGCATAATTGCGAAATTCCTGGCTGTGCCATATTTCATAGGGGTGCAAAGCCCAGAGCAGCGCCGCAACCAGCCCGATGCGCCGCTCGCCCGTCAGCCGCCAGCCCAGCGCCCAGATGCCGGCTGCGCCGATGATGTTGCCCAGCGCCGCCAGGCAGCGCAGCGCAAAGACTGAATCCACCCCGCCGATGATCATGCGCCAAGCCCGCGCCACAACATAGACCAGCGGCGTATGCGGCTCGCCCAGCGCAATCTCGCCGAGGGAGATAGCCAGCGACGTATCCGCCCAATACTGTACGCTGAAAGCCTCATCGCCCCGCAGCGGCACTGCATCCAGCTTGTGCAGGCGCAGCGCAAAGCCCAGCAGGCAAATCAGGATGAGCGGCAGGTGACGCATGCGCTCAGGTGGTGGCGGCTTCGAAGGCTTCGATCTGTTCGTCGGTCAGTGGCATCAGGTTGGCGTTGCGGGTTTTGCTGTCGCCGGCGGCTTCATCCATCTCGCGCTTCTTGTCACGCAGGAAGTCTTTGAGGTTGGGGCTTTTTTTGGTATCGGCGTAGAGGACAGGCAGGGACGGCTCATCTTCAAATTCGATTTCCGCCGCAGGGTCGATGAATACCACCAGCGGCTGCACAGTGACATCATCGGCGACGGCGTCTATGGCGCGCTGCACGCGGGAGCTCGCGTATTCGGCATCGCGCAGGGGCCTGCCTACGCCATCAAAGCGGATTGCCGAGAAAAACTTGCTGAGGATGTTCTTGTGGCTGCGGAACTTGCCCTTGCGGAATGTAAAGCGCTGATCGTGCCAGCGCGTGGTGATGGCGAAGACGCCTTGCGGGCAAACCAGCACGTGCCGCGCGGGGAAGTGATAATAGTTGTAGAGAACGCTCTTGTTGCTCAAGCCCTTTAGTCCGCCGGCGATGGCATCTTCCGGGCGGGGGCGGCGCGCCCACAAGTTGGTCATGCGCACGGAAAAGATCGTCAGCACAAATGCCACCGGCAGGATGGCGGACTGCGCGATTAAGGTCAAGGTGTCGGGCACATCGGGGGTGAAGAGCGAGGCGTTGATGATGATGAAGCCACCAATCAAGGCGGCGAAGGTGCCGAAGAAGAGGTAGTTGGTGATGCGGCGGTTGCGCCGGGCTAGTCGTTTGTTGGTCTTGAGTCGCATTGGCTCTATTCTATGTCCTAATCTGTCGGGATAACCGCAAAGCAACCAGAAAAGCGCAGCGCTTAGCTACCCTGGCTCCTGACTCTAGTCCAAATGGATCGACACTGGTCGCGCCCAACGGCATATTGCCCCGGCAGGCTTGCCAGGCAATCGCAGTATTGATCTCGGCTTCTGATTAGCGATTCTTCATCTTTAGGATCATCGACGATTGCGCAAGCGCCCAAGCCCTGCCCGATGGTTTCGAAGTCCAGCTCGCCGCGGTCTTCCCAGTAGTCAATGTAGTCGCCAGTACTATGCCTGGTGTCATAATAGTGCGCGTCCAGACAGTTAGTGTAGCCGTACAAGCCAAAGCCAAAGCCATCCGGGTTCAGCGGCTGCTTCACAGCGTAGTCGTATTTGTCCACGTCGATGTAGCTCGTTCTGCTGCTATCACGGGTTTGCCCTGGCGATAGTCCCTGCCCGGTGCGAGGGTGGTATTTGTCCGGATCGCACAAGGGCGGGTAGTGCGCTGGCGAGCCATCGTCTGGCTGTCTATCGAAGCATTGATAGCTCGAATGCAGGGGCGCGAGGATGTATTCTGTGTCCCATGTGTTGTCCGTTTCATTGGTTTCCGGGACCTGATTGGCGCTGTCGATGCGGATTTGCAGGCGGTAGCGGTCGTTGATTGTATTGCCGTCACGCACGATATCATTTTCATTTTCGAATATGATTGGCACGCCGCGCCGGTCGCCCGGCTTGAAGCGCCAGGTTGGCGCGGTGAAGTCCCTGGCTGGGTGGATAAAGCCCGATCTCAAGTGGATATTCTCCACGCTGATTTGGATGTTGGCGTTGTCGGTGAAGAATTCTTCGCGCCCGGTATTGACGATAGGGATGGTGATTCGCAGCGGCAAGCCACAGATGGCGGGATGCGGCTCGACCCTCGACCAGCCGATCACCAGATTGACATTCTGCACGGCATCGGGGCTGCGCGGCAAGAAGTACGAGACATAATTGACAAAGCTGATATCGGCGCAAACCATATCGTCATAGCGCACCGAGGGCAGGATGTACCAGCGCTCGGGGATATCGCGCGCCTCGCCAATCACCGCCGTTTCCCGATGTTCTTCCGGCACGCGGATGCAGTGCATAATCGGCTCGGGCAGGCGGGTGTAATTCTCCGCCACGAGTTTGTAGAGCGCGCCTTCGCGCTGGACATCGATGAAGCCCTCCGGCGCATCTTGAATAACCACCGGCGCCTCGACTGGCGCGCCCATCAAGCAGGTCAGAGGCAGCGACGAACTGACTGGATCCCACAAAAAGCCGGGGCAATTGTGATGCTCTCTGAAATTGGAGACATCCACTTCAGCGGTATCCGCTACCTGCTGCCCAAGCGGGGCGAGGCGCGCCAACTCCAGCGCGGTGGCTTCGCGCAGTTCAACCCCGATGCGCGCGATGCCATCCATCTGGATGTTGACTGGCTCGCTGCCATCGCCAGGGCCCAACACCACGGCGCGGGCGGGCGAGCTGAGGTCGAAAGGACCGCCCGGCGTCCACGCCCAATAAGTCAAGGTCGACGCGCCAGACGTATCGGCATAAAAGCGGAAGCCGACCGGCAGGTAAAATCCCACCCAAGCCACCGTCTCATGCACAAAAGCCGGCTCCGCCAGGGCAATGCGCAAATCACCGGCAGAATTGATGGAAACAACTTGACGGTAGGCAAGCGTGGCATCGTGCGGTGAGCCGCCAGTCGCATCTTCGTAGACAACCACCACCGCCCGTCCGCCAGGCACAGGCGTCTCTACCGACAAGGTAACGGCGTCCAGCGCCACCGGCAGGTCATCAGCAAAGGCGGAGAGGTCGAAGCCGTTCATAACCAGCGATGGCTCGCCCTCGATCCAGAAGACTTCGTTTTCTTCGCCGCTGTTCAGGCTGAGGGCAACATCGCCAGCCGCAGCGGGGGCGAGCGCCAGCGCCAGCAGCAGGATCATGCCGATGCCGCCCAGAATTGCTTTGGTTTTTGCGCTGTACATAAGCCCGTCCACTTCACTCGCTGGCGACAAGTTGGATTGCTTTGGATTGCTATTGTAAAGAATACGGCGCGCCTAGTCAAGCAAGCCAGAGCAATCGCATCAAAACGAGACTCTCGGCGCGCTCCTTCAACTCGATGTACCTGGGGGATTAAAGATTTGACGCAATCGCCCTGTCAAGCAAGCGATGCGGGCTGGATATACCCCGCATTCGCCACTATACTACAGGCGATTTGCATGTAACCTGACACAAAGGCAGCCATGCCGGAATTTGTGCTTGTCTTCGCGGTGCTTTCGCTGGCGCTGGGCGGCTATTGGGCGATGGTCATCTTCCCCAAGCAGCGCGCCTTCCAGCACAAGCAGAAAATTGTGCGCGCCTTGCATGTGGGTGACGAAGTCGTTACCTATGGCGGCATCGTCGGCAAGATCATCGATATTGATGTGGAAGCGGGCTTATCGACCATCGAGATCGCCGCTGGCGTGCGCATCAAACTGCTGACAGCCGCCCTGCAGCAAGTCTATGATGCGGAAGCCATTGCCGAGAGCGCCGCGCGTGGAGCGAGCCGCAACCGCAACCAAGCGCCACCCCAATCGTCACTAGACGAAGAAGGCGAAAAAATATGAACATGAGCAGGCACAGCCGCTGGCTACTATTCATCGCGCTACTCAGCGCCTTTTGCATCTGGGTGGCGACTCCGCCCGAAAGCAAGGGCGTGGATGTCGCAGCCTGCGCCGCCGCGGACGAAGCTGCGCGCGCCGACCTGAAATGCAGCGAAAATATCGAATTTGACACCGATGGCGATGGCGTACCCGAATTCGCGCTGAATATCACCCAAAGCCTGGGCTTGGATTTGGTGGGCGGGCTGCGTGTCTTGCTGCAAGCCGACATCGCCGCCGACAGCTTCACCGCCGAAGATCTGGGCGAAACCGCCAACAATGTCTCGCGGCGCGTCAATGCGTTGGGCTTGACCGAAGCGACCGTGCAAGTGCAAGGGCGCGACCGCATCTTGGTTGAGCTGCCCGGCGTGCGCGACCCACAGCAAGCCATCGCCACCATCCAACAGACTGCCCTGCTGGAATTTGTGGATTTCGGCGGGCTCGGCGGGCAAGCCTATGAGCTTGTGAACAGCGAGATCGTAACCAGCGAACAAGTCACTATGCGCGGCGATGCGACAGTGCCTGAAGGCGAAGAAGACCCGCTGGCGGCGCGGCGCGCGCACCCTGTAACCGGCTTGCCATTCCGCACCGTCATGACGGGCGCGGGCTTGCAGGCAGCCAGCGCTGTGCTTGCCCCGCCCCAAGGCACCGGCAGCCCCGAATGGATGATCAATTTTGAAATCAAAGAAGAGTTCCAGTCTGTTTTCGGCGGCTTCACTGGCGAGCGCATCGGCCAGCCCATGGCGATTGTGCTGGATGGCGAAGTGCTATCCGCGCCGGTCATCCAGGCGCAGCTATCCAGCGGCGGCGTCATCACCGGCGACTTCACCGAAGAAGAAGCCAACACCCTGGCATTGCAGTTGCGTTCGGGCGCGCTGCCCATCCCCCTGCGCATCGAAAGCACGCAAGAGGTCGGCGCGACATTGGGGCAAGAGTCGGTGCGGCTGAGCGTGCAGGCGGGTGTCATCGGCGTGATTGTCGTGCTGGCTTTCATGCTCATCTATTATCGGCTGCCGGGCTTGGCGGCAGACCTGGCGCTGGTCGTTTTTATATTCCTGAACATCGCCGTCTTCAAGCTGCTGCCAGTTACGTTGACCCTGCCCGCCATCACCGGTTTTCTGATATCGATTGGCACGGCAGTCGACGGCAACATCCTGATCTTCGAGCGCATCAAGGAAGAGCTGCGGGCTGGCTTGGCGCTGGAAGCGGCGCTGAAAGCCGGCTTCGACCGCGCCTGGACATCCATCCGCGATAGCAACCTCTCGACCATCATCATCTGCGGCATCCTGTTTATGTTCGGGCAGACGCCGGGCGCGAGCATTGTGGCGGGCTTCGCGGTGACCCTGGCCATCGGGCTGATACTCAATCTGTTCACCGCCGTTATCGTAACGCGCACTTTCTTGTACATGCTCGTGGGGTTTTTCCGCAGCCGCATCGAGAACAACCGCGCGCTGCTGGGCGCTTGAGGGAGCCGTCATGTTCAATATCGTTCAAAAGCGCCGCTGGTTTTTTAGGCTATCCGCCTTGGTCATCCTGCCGGGCTTGGCGATTATGCTCTATTCGACCATCACGACGGGCGCGCCCTTCCGCTTGAGTATCGACTTCCTGGGCGGCAGCATCTACGAGCTGAAGTTCGAGGCGTCTGGCGCGAGCGAAGATGGCATCCGCCGCGTCTTCACCAGCATCGGCGATGACAATGTCATCATCCAGCAGATCAGCGCTGCCGACGATTACCGCTGGTCGGTGCGGGCGGGCTTCCATGAAGTAGACACGACCAACGAGATACTGGCGAGCCTGGCGGAGCTCGCGCCGATTGACCGCGACAGCTTCGGCATCGAAACGGTGTCAGCGACCATCGGCGGCGAGGTTACGCGCTCGGCATTGGCGGCGGTGGCGGTGGGCGCGCTGGTCATCACTGGCTTCATCGTCATCGCCTTTCGCCAAGTGCCCAAAGCCATCCGCTACGGCGTCTGCGCGATCGCCGCCATGATCCACGACATCCTGGTGGTGATGGGCGTGATGTCGCTGTTTGGCTTGCTGCTGGGCTGGGAGATTGACGCGCTCTTCCTGACAGCTGTCTTGACGGTGGTGGGCTTCTCTGTGCAAGATTCTATCGTCGTCTTCGACCGCATCCGCGAGAATATCCCCAAGCACCTGGGCGAACCCTACGAGACGATCGTCAATCGCAGTATCTGGGAGACCATCCATCGCTCGCTGGCCACGCAGTTAAACGCTTTTTTCATCATGAGCGCCATCCTGCTCTTCGGCGGCGAGACGGTCAAACAATTCATCGCTATCTTGTTCATCGGCTTGCTTAGCGGCACCTACTCCTCGATCTTCACCGCTGTGCCGCTGCTGGTGGCTTGGGAACAAGGCGAGCTGCCTTTGCTCGGCGGCCGCGTTGACGAAGAGCTGGCTGGTGAACCTGCCTGAGGCTAATGGCGGAAGTGGCGCGTCCGGGTGAAGACCATCGCGATGTCATAGCGGTCGGCTGCTTCGATAACTTGCGCATCGCGGATGGAGCCGCCCGGCTGGATGACGCTGCGAACGCCAGCCTGCGCCGCGCGCTCGATGCTATCCGGGAAGGGGAAGAAGGCGTCTGAAGCCAGCGCCGCGTCTTTGGCTTGCGCGCCTGCTTTGCTGATGGCCAATTCCGCCGCGTCCACGCGACTAGGCAGCCCGCCGCCGATGCCGACAGTCCGCCTCGATTTCGCCAGCACGATGGCATTCGACTTGACATGCTGCGCGGCTCGCCAGGCGAATCGCAGCGCCGGCAGCTCGGCATCGCTGGGCGCGCGCCGCGTCACCGTCGTCAGTCGCGTCCCGGCGGGGTCGCCCCTGTCGTAGCGCTGCAAGAGCAAGCCGCCCATGACGTTGCGCAGCTCGTAGCCAAGGTCGTCGAAACTGCGCGGCATCTGCAATAGGCGGCAATTGGCGCGCCGCTTTTGCAGATGCTCGATGGCTGCGGCGGTAAAGCTCGGTGCAATCAAGCCCTCGATGAAGAGGGTGCCCAGCGCCTGCACGAGCTCGACATCGACGCTGCGGTTCAAAGCGATGATGCCGCCAAAAGCCGAAAGCGGGTCGGAAGCCAACGCCAGCGGGAAAGCTGCTGCCAAGGTATCAGCGCTGGCGATGCCGGTCGGATTCAGGTGCTTGACGATGACGGCGGTCGGCTCGTCAAAGCTGCTTGCCGCCCGCCAAGCCGCGTCTACATCCAGGATGTTGTTGTAGGAAAGCTGCTTGCCGCCCAGTTGCCGCGCGCCCAGCGGCGTCTGCGTATTATCGCGCGAATAATAGGCGGCGGCTTGATGCGGATTCTCCCCATAGCGCAAGTCATGGCTGCGCTGCAAGCCGATGGCAATGCTATCGGGAACAGCCTCGTCGGCGGCTGGCGGGATGTCCGAGTCAGCCAGCCAGGCATGAATCGCCGTATCATAATCGCGGCAATGGGCGAAGGCTTTGACAGCCAGGTCGCGCCGCAATTGGCTGCTGATTGCGCCATCGGTTTTCAGCGCAGTGATTACTGAGTCATAATCATCGGGGTCGCATAACACAGTGACGCGCGCAAAGTTCTTCGCCGCCGCCCGCAGCAGGGTAACGCCGCCGATATCAATCTGCTCGATGGCATTGCCCAGCGCGCCATCGACCGCCGCGACCGCCTCGCGGAATGGATACAGGTTGCAGGCGACCAGGCTAATGGGCGCATAGCCACGCTCTGCCAGTTCGCTGAAATCCGCATGGCTGTCGCGCGCCAGGATGCCGCTGTGGATGGCGGGGTGCAGGGTCTTGACGCGCCCCCCCAGCAGCTCGCCCTGCCCCGTCAGGCTCTCGACGCTGGTCACAGGCAAGCCGCCCGCTTGCAACTCCGCGCCCGTGCCGCCGCTGGCCACCAGCTCCCAGCCCAGGGCATTGAGCTCCCTGGCGAAATCGATGACACCCGTCTTGTCGGAAACGCTGATTAATGCCCGTGGCATAGCTTCTTCCTTGAAATTGACTGTGCAAACGAACGCAGATTATAAATGGCGGCGCGCATGTGGCACAGGCAGGTTCTAGCCCGCCAGCGCCAGCACGCAGCCCAGCGCCACAAAGACGCGCACTGGCTCGCCAACCTGCGCCGGTACCTCCCGCGCCGAGAAAGTAAGCTGCCAGTCACCTTCCAGTCGCAGGCAGATATCCCAATTTTCGCCGCGGAAGACGGCTTCCAAAAACGTGGCGGCATAGCCTATTGCTGGCGCGGCGGTCGGGCACCCCAGGCTGATGCCGCGCGGATGAATCAGAATGTGCTGCGTATCGCTGCGCAGCGCCCCGGCTTGCTCTGCCAATTTCCAAATAGCGGCGTTGTCTGCGCGCGAATATAAATTGCGCAAACCCAAGAAGCGCGCGACCTGCCCAGTGGCGGGCGCGTGATAGAGCTGACGCGGACTATCGCATTGCTGGATGCTCCCCGCGTCCATGATAGCGATGCGATCGGCAATGGCGTAGGCTTCGCGGCGATCATGCGTTACATAGATGGCGCTGATGCCCGCTGCCTTGAGCAATGTCCGCAATTCCAGCGCCAGCTGATCGCGCAGTTGCGCATCCAGCGAGCCCAGCGGCTCGTCCAGCATCAACAGGCGCGGATTGGGTGCCAGGCTGCGCGCCAAAGCCACCCGCTGCATCTGTCCGCCCGAGAGCGCCGTAACATCCCGCCCGCCCAAACCAGCCAGTCCGACCCGCTCCAGCCAGTCACCCACCTGGCGCTGGATATCGCGACGGTTGTCGCCGCGCCGCTTCAATCCATAGGCGATATTTTCTCGCGCCGATAAATGCGGGAAGAGCGCATAATCCTGAAACATCAAGCCGAAGCCACGTTCGTGGGCGAGCACAGGGCGGATGTCTACGCCGTCGAGCTGGATTTCGCCGCTGTAGTCGCGCTCCAGCCCGGCGATGATGCGCAGTAGCGTCGTCTTGCCACAGCCGCTGGGTCCGAGCAAGCAGAGAATCTCGCCCGCCGTCAGTTCCAGCGAAAGCCTCCGCAGCGAGACGACATCGCCATAGGCATGACTGACATCCACCAGCCGCAGCATCAAAACTCGCCCAAGCCAGCCACGCGCAGCCGCTCGATAAAAATGAAGCCGCCCGCGCAGACCAGCATCAGCAGGACGCTCATCGCCAGCGCCCCCCGATAGGAGGCAAAGCCGGGGTCGCCCAGCAGCCGATAGATGACCACCGGCATGGTAACGGATTCACGCTGCGCCACGAAGAGCGACGCGCCGAACTCCCCCATGCTCACGGTAAAGGCGAAGATTGCGCCGACGGCGATGCTCCTGCCCAGCAGGGGCGCATCAATGGTCAGTAGTTTCTGATGTGGCTTTGCGCCCAGCAGTTGCGCCGCTTCTCCCAGCGAAGGCGGGATCGCGCGCATAGCCGGCAGCACACAGCGAATAACGAAGGGCAGCGCGACCAGCGTATGTGAGATGGGGATAATCAGCCAACTGGCGCGCAGGTTCAGCGGCGGCTCGTCCAGCGCCACGATGAAGCCGAAACCCAGCGTGACCGCGCTAGTCGCCAAAGGCAGCATGAAGAGCGCGTCCCACCAGCGCGCCAAACCTCCGTGGCGATTAATCAGGCTGGCGGCGATGATGCCCAAGAGCAATGCTGCCAGCATCGCCAGCGAGGCGAAGCGCAGTGAATTGACAATGGCTTCCAGCGGCGCGATGAAGAGCAGCGAAGCGCGCGATTTTTCTGCTAAAGCCGCAAAGTTGGACAAATCAATGCGCCCCTCGACCAGGACTGCCCGCGCCAGCAAGGCGACCAGTGGCGACAAAAGCAGCAGCGAGATCAAAGCGACGCAGCACCCCACAGCAACTTTCTCGGCGGCGCTGCGCGGACTCCTGGCGATTGTGGCGCTGCTGGCGAGGCGCAACTGCAAGTTTCGCTGCTGGCGCGTATACACCAGCATCAGCGCCAGCATGGACAAAATCTGTACGATGGACAGCGCAGCCGCCAACGGCAAATTGAAGATATTGACCGCCTGATAATAAATCTGCACTTCCAAGGTGGCGAAGCGAATGCCGCCCAAGATTAAGACCACGCCGAAGCTGGTGAAGCAGAAGATGAACACCAGCATGCCTGCGGAAAGCAGCGCCGGGCGGATTAGCGGCAGGCGGATATCGCGCCAGAGCGACCAGCCGCTCGCCCCCAGGCAACGCGCCGCTTCTTCGGTGGTGAAGCCAACGGATGCCCAATAGCCAGCCATGATGCGCAGGGCGATGGCGAAATTGTAAAATACATGCGCGATGAGGATGATGCCCAGGCTGCGTTCCAGTTGAATGGGCGCGTAATCCAGCGAGAATAGCGCGCGCAGCAGGTCGTTCAGGAGTCCGTTCTTACCAATCAGCGCGGCAAATGCCAGCGCAACCACGACCGTCGGCAGCACAAATGGCAAGGTAGCCAGCGAGAGCAAAAGCGACTTGCCAACAAATCGGTAGCGGGCGAAGACATAGGCGCAGGGAGTAGCCAGCAGCAACGTCAAGCCAGTCGACAGCGCGGCTTGGTAACTGGTGAATAGCAGAGTCTCGATGTAATAGTTGCTGCTGACAAGCCGCCCAAATGCGGACAAATCTAGCGCGCCACCGGGACGCAGGCTGATATCAAAAATCGTCAGCAGCGGATATAAGAAGAAAATGCCCAGAAACAGCAGCGGCAGTAAATACAGCGCATAGCCGCTCCTGGACAGCAGAAGCCTCACCGCAGCATCGCCTCCGCCCAGGCTTGGATCCAGGCTTCGCGCTTGGCTTCGATATCCGCGGGCGCGACGAAGGCTGGCTGCGCTGGAACCTGCGCGTATTCCACGAACTCGGCTGGCAATTCGGTGCCCTCCACCACCGGGAAGACAAACATATTCAGTGGCATATCGGCTTGAAACTCGGCGCTGAGCATGAAATCGATAAGCAGTTGCGCGCCGGCTTGGTTGGCGGACCCTTGTAGCGCGCCGACATACTCCACCTGGCGGAAGCACATCCCGTCTTCGATGAGCGCGCCCGTTACCGCGCCGGCGGACGGATCTTCGGCATAGATGACCTCGGCTGGCGGGCTGCTGGCATAGCTGACCACCAATGGGCGCGTGCCCGCGCCGCGGCTGCCGATGGTGAACTCGCCATAATAGGCGTCCGTCCAGCCATCGGCGACCAGCACATCATTGGCGCGCAAAGCCGCCCAATAGTCCAGATAACCGCCCTCGTCCGCCTCGCCGAAGTTCGCTATCGTCGCCAAAAGGAATGCCAAGCCCGGCGAGGATGTGGCGGGGTTTTGGACAGCCAGCAAGCCCGCGTATTTTTCGTCAGCCAGCTCAGCTAAAGATTGCGGCAGCGACAGCTCGTTCTCTTCGAACCAGGCGATATCATAATTGAGGCAGACATCGCCAAAGTCGACTGGCGTGACGAAGAAGTCGTCACGAAGAAATTGCGCAGCGACTGTGTCCAGCGCCGGCGATTGATAGGCCGCAAATATCTCGCCTGCCAGCGCGCGGCTCAAGAAGGTATTGTCGACGCCATACAAGACATCGCCCAGGGGGTTGTTCTTGCTGAGGATGGCTTGGTTGACCATCTGCCCGGCGTCGCCCGCCCGCAGCACCTCAACCGCCAAGCCAGTTTGCGCTTCAAAGCTGTCCAGCAGCGACTCGGATATGGCGAAGCTGTCGTGCGTTACCAACACGACTGTGTCGGCCGCCTGCGCTTGCGCCACCAACGTAGCGACCACCAGAATGAAAATCATCAACATGCGCAACTTCATTGCTTGCTCCCTTCATAGCAAGTGTAGACCGCAAGAACACTTTGCGGGCTACGTACGAATGAGACTGAAGGGCGAGCTTGGGCAGGAAATCAAGAACGCGCCGCTTATTCTACAGGCGCGCTTCAATGTGGGTTGGTATGGACATCCCTACGCCAGCATTACCTGGATCAGGTTGATGGGTCGGTGCCTTTAGACACCCTCTCAGCCTACTCACGCAAGCTCCCCAAGTCTCGAAAATGTTGTCGGCCAGTGTAATTGAATTGCTCCCCCGGCGCAAGCGTTGTTTCTCGTCAGTTCCCCAAGCGCCGTTAACTTTGCAGGAAGCCGCGCAGGAAGCCATCGAAGTTGCCAGCATTGCAAGCCTCGGTGTATTGCAGGAAGGCTTCTCCATCCAGCGGGTAGAGCGGATAACAGCTTGTGGGCGCGGCACCACCTGGCAGCTCGGCGATCATGCTGCAGCCCGGATAGGGGATGATGATGCCGTCCGCGCTGCGCTCCAGCTTGTCCACGATGCGCTCGACCGTGGCGATGACTGTGTCAGCCAGATAGACCAGCTCCAGGTCGATGCCCCGATTGTTGTTGATGAGCACATTGCCATGCCGGTCAGCCGCCAGCCCATGCAGCACGGCGACATCGCAGGGGATAGCTGGGAAAGCGATTAACTCTTCGCCGCTGTAGGGGTCAGTCACTGTGCGCACATCCGGGCGCAGCGCCGGTAGATCGGTGCCTAGCCAAGCCCGCGATGGCATAAAACCGACTCCGCTGATTTGCGCGCGCATGCCCATGACGATGCTGGCTTCGGTCTCTTCGATGATGCGAATGCGCCGGGACTGCGCGAATTGGGTGAACATCGGTGCCAAGCCAAAGGACTCCAATCCAAAATAGGCGGAGCGCACCGCCGCCACGCAGCCCGCGCCAACCAGCAAATCCGATTCGATGCCGCCAGTGAAGCTGAGCAGGGTCAATTCGCGGGGGGGCGCATCGCGTTGCAGCAGCGCGCGCACAAAACCAAGGGGCCGACGGTAGACCGTCATGCCGCCCAGCGCCAAAGCGCCGCCGTCTTGCACAGCCGCAGCCGCTTCGTCAATAGGAACCAACGTATTCGCTATCTTCACACCCGCTGCTTCGCTTCGCGGAAGCTATCTTGCGCCCGCAAAATACCCAGTCACCATAGCTTATACTACAGGCGCATAGATAGGTCTGGTTGACCAGGGAGAGGCAATGACAGCCATACAAGCGTCGCGCAGCGCCCGATCGCTACTACTTGTCCTGCTGGCATTTGCGCTGGGAGTCGCCGCTGGGGGGCGGCTGCCCTCCAGCCAGGCTGAAAATGACCCGCCCTTCCAGCCTATCAGGGAAGCCTTTGAGCTAATCCAGTCGCAGTATATCGACGCGGTCGCTATCGGGCAGCTTGTCGAAGGCGCGCTGACCGGCATGGTTGACTCGCTGGGGGACGAATTCAGCTATTACATCTCGCCCGAAGTGTATGCGCGCGATTATCGCTATTCGGGCGAATTCACCGGCATCGGCGTGATGGTCGATACAACAGAACAAGGCGACATCCAAGTGAGGACAGTCGTGCCGGGCTCACCAGCCGAAGCTGTGGGTGTCCTGGTCGGCGATGTCTTTCACGTTGTGGATGGCGAATCGGTGGCGGGATTGACACAGGAGGATCTCAGCGCGCTTGTGCCTGGCCCCCGCGGCACGACCGTGCGGGTCACTTTCCGGCGCGGCGCTGGCCTGGTCACCTTTGATATCGTGCGTGATGTCTTTGAGGTGCCGAATGTGGACTATGCGCTGCACGGCGATATCGCCTACATTGTCATGCAAGAGTTTCACAATTTGTCGCGCAAGCAACTGGAAGTAGCGCTGGCGTCGCTGGACATGCCGGTACGCAGCGGGCTAATTTTTGATTTGCGCGGCAACCCCGGCGGCACGATCGAAAGCGCCATCGAAATCGCCAGCCTGTTCATTGAAGCCGGCGAGGTCATCTTGCAGCAGGTTGATCGCGATGGGCAAATCAGCCTCTCGCACAGCGCGGGCGAGAGCGCCGACATCAATGTGCCGATTGCCCTGCTGGTCGATAGCGAAAGCGCCAGCGCCTCGGAGTTGCTGGCTGGCGCATTGCAAGACCACCAGCGAGCCACCATCATCGGCGAGGCGACTTTTGGCAAAGGCACCGTGCAGACTATTCATGCGCTCGCCAATGGTGGCGCGCTGCGACTGACCGCGCGACGTTATCTGACGCCACTGGGGCGCAATATCGAAGAAAACAGCATCGTACCCGATATCCTCATCATGGATGACGATAGCCAAGACGACAAGCAACTGGCGGCTGCCATCGACTATCTGGAATCCCTGCGCGGCTGAATCAGCCTAGTCAGCGCCAGGCGGCTGTGCTAGACTGCGGATATTACGCATGAATAGCGGCTGGGGGTTGCGTCATGGCTGTTGTGCTGCAAGTAGCGGCAATCATCATTTCTATTGCTTTAATCGTCTTGATTTTGCTGCAAGTCAAGGGTGGCGCGCTGGGCAGCCTGCTGGGCGGGGACGCCGGCGGTGGCATCGCCCGCACGCGGCGCGGCTTGGAAAAGACGCTCTTCCGCATCACCATCTTCATGTCGATCGCCTTCTTGGGCATCGCCTTGTTCGCTGTCGCAACGCCCGGCTGAGCCTTCTCCGCAGACATCTTTTTTCCTGTTGACGAGGTGAAGTGTGTTACGCGGCTTTCGCTGGCAGTTGATTCTGCTGCTGCTGGCGAGCCTGCTATTCGCGGGCAGCGCCTTCTTTCGTCTGGTTCGAGAGGCTGAAAACGGGGCAGCGCCGCCGCCTGTCCCCACCTTGCAGCCCAGCCCCACTGTTCCATCCCCCGCAGTTCAGCCAACAACAGCAAATCCTGCTGCGACACTTCCCGGGCTGACGGCGATGAGTTCTCGGTATCGTGAAGGTTTGGTCGGCGAGGCGCAGCGCTTGAACCCGCTCTTCGCCCATCTAAATCCGGTCGGCCGGGATATCAGCAGCTTGATATTCGAGAGCCTCTTCGTCATCAACGATTATGGCGAAGCTGTCCCGCATTTGGTCCGCGACCTGGTGATTTCCAGCGACGGGCTGGACTATGTGCTCAGGCTGCGCGACGATGTGCTTTGGCAAGACGGGCTGCCGCTAACCGCCGACGATGTGCTCTTCACCACCGCCTTGATGAGCGACTCTGCTTATGCGGCAGTGTCGGCCGCGGCGGGATTTTGGCGCACGATCGAAGTGCAAAAACTGGGCGATTACTTGCTGCGCATGCGCCTGGCGCAGCCGCTGAGCAGCTTCCCGCATCTGCTGACCTTCGGCATCCTGCCCGAGCACGCCTTGCGCGGCGCTTCGCTTGACGAATTGGCGCAGCATCCGTTCAACCTGTCGCCAATCGGCAGCGGCGCGTATCAGCTGGGGCAGCTACAGGTATCGGCGGGGGGAAGGATTGAGACAGCGCTGTTGGCGCTTTCGCCGATTTATCAGAGGCGTCCGCAAGCGCAGTCGGCCCATCATTTCAAAGAACTGGTCTTCCGCCTGTATCCCGACCCCGAAGCGGCGCTGGCTGGCTACACCGCTGGCGAGATCGACGCCCTGGCAAATACCGCGCCGCGTTCGCAATTGTTATCGCTGCCCGGGGCGAGCGCCTACACCCAAGTCGAGTCGTCGGTGGCAATGCTGATTTTCAACTGGGATGAGACGCCTTTTGCCGACCGCTACCTGCGCAAGGCGCTTTCACTCAGCCTGGATGTGCCGACATTAATTGCGCAGGCAGTCGGCTCCGATGCCACCTATGCCGATAGCCCTTACCCGCCCGGCTTCTCGGCAACCCTGCCCCAGCCCGACTGGGCTCGCTTTGACCTGGCGGAGGCGCAAGCGGCGCTGGCTGCTGCCCAAGTCGATGCCGAGGCTGAGCTCACGCAGCCATTCGTCTTGCTCGTGCAAGATCGCCCCGAAGACATCAACCTCGCGCAAGCCATCAGCGCGCAGTGGGCGAGCTTGGGCTTTTCATTTGAGGTTGTGGCGGTCGCGGCGCGGCAATTCCACGAGCGGCTGGCGGCCGGGCAATTTGCGGCGGCGATCGTCGAACAGCGGATTGGCAGCAATCCCGACCTGTTTCGCTTTTGGCATAGCGCGCAGCATGGCGATGGCGGCAATGTTGGCGGCGTCAGCGACCATGCGCTGGACGAACTATTGGAATTGGCTCGCGGGGAGATTTATGACATCCGCCGAGCGGAATATCTGCGGGCATTGCAAGCCGCCTTCGCCGAGCAGACAATCGCCATCCCGCTGTATTATCCGCTCTATACCTTTGTCGTCCGCGAGCGCATTGAAGGCGTCCAGCTGGGCTATTTGAGCGCGTCAGCCGACCGCTTCCGCGGGATTCAACATTGGGCTTGGGCAGCGTTAGCTTCGTAATTTGCCCCTTCCTGACGCAAGATATCGCGCAGCAATTTTTTGCGCGCCGAGCCAGCCAATGTCTCCAACTTGCGTGTGCCTAGCGGGTCGATCGCTTCGCGCAATAAACGCAAATCCTCGGCATCGGGCGGCGGCGTCTCGTGCAGGTCGGGCGCGACCGCTAGCTTGAAGCCTGTCTTGCGCTGGATACGTCGCAGCTCCACGCCCGGGTGCAAGCTAATCAGCCGCATCTCGCCATCGCGCCAGTCGAATTGCCCCAGGTCGCTGATGAGGTAGCGGGGTCCGCCGCCCCTTCTCCGCCAGGGCACATGCCCCAGCCCGCTGATGAAATCGCATGTTTCCACGAAAGTCAGGCGCGAATGCCTTGGCACATACAGGTAGCTGTGGTCGTAGCAGGGTGTCACATCGGGGATGCCGCCGCTGCCCGGCAGGCGCAGACGTGGCATGTGGTAATCCGCGCCGAAGGCGATGTTGTTGCTGTTGCCGCGCGCATCGACCTGCGCCGGGCGGAAGAACTCTTTGGGTTGGAAGCTAGGCAGGATTTCCGCCGCGCCCGTCGCAAAGCCCAGGTGCACCAGCCCCTTGCCCACCCACAGTTTTTCAATATCGCTGATGCCCAGCGCGCCCCAGTCTTGCAGCAGCGCCTGCCCGATTGCCGAGGTGAAGCGAGCGTCGGGCGCATAACGCAGCTTGCCTAGTATCAAACCAGCCGAAACCAACGGCGTATTGATGCCCTGCGCCCAGACATCGCCAGCCCGCACCTGCCGCGAGATGCAGACGCTGATGAGCTCGTCGATTGTGAAATTAGTCGCGCTCGCCATCGGCGCGCACCAAGCGCACAAATTGGCGCTTGCCCACTTGCAGCACAGCCGGCAGCATATCCAACGTGATGGTCGCTTGCGGGCTGTTGACCTTTTGCTCGTTCAGGCGCACGCCGTTCTGCTGGATGAGCCGTTTGGCTTCGCCGCGACTCTTGACCATATTCAGACGCAGCAGCAGGTCGCGGATCTCGGCAGCGGCGGACAAATGCGCTTCGTCCATATCTTCGGGCATGCCGCGCCCGCCACGGAAGACTTCGTCCCAGCGCGCCTGAGCCGCCTGCGCAGCCGGCGAGCTGTGAAAGATGCTCACGATATCCCGCGCCAGGCGCATTTTGACTTCGTTGGGGTGCGCTTCGCCACGCTCAATATGCGCTTCCAGGCGCGCGACCTCGCTCGGCGTCCAACCCAGGATCAGCTTGTGATAGATGCCCATAGCTTTGTCGGGCAGGCTCATGACCTTGCCGTACATATCCCAAGGCTCGGACAGCAAGGGGATGTGGTTGCCCAGGCTCTTGGACATCTTGATTTCGCCATCGGTGCCAGGCAGACTCTCGCCCATGATGATGGCGACTTGCGACTTTTGTCCCAAGCCCGTCTGCAGCTTGCGGCCCGCCACCAGGATATTGAATAGCTGGTCTTGCCCGCCGACTTGCACATCCGCTTCTTGGGCGACGGCGTCATAGGCTTGCATGAGCGCATAAAAGAATTCATGCAGGTAGATGGCTTTGCCGTCGTTGATTCGCTTGGAAAAGTTCTCGCGCGCTAAAAACTGCTGCACGGTGAAGTGGCTGGCTAAACGGATGATATCGGCGAAGTCCAGCAAGGCCAGCCATTCGTCATTGCGGCGCACGCGCGTCTTCTCTTTATCCAGTATCTTGAATGCCTGCTCGGCATAAGTTTGGGCATTGTCTTCAACATTGCGCATGGTGAGTTGGTCGCGGGCGCTGTCTTTATCGGACGGATCGCCAATGAGACTGGTAAATGTGCCGACCAGGAAGGTTACATCGTGCCCGAAATCCTGGAATTGCCGTAGCTTGCGCATGGTGATGGTATGCCCCAGGTGCAGGTCGGAGGTGCGCGGGTCATAGCCGCAATAGACGCGCAGGGGTCGCCCTTCCCGCTCGCACTCCAGCAGGCGCGCGTGCAGGTCGCGGCGCATCGCCTCGCGCGTATCCGGGTCGCCATAGGCTGTGCCGGACATCAAGACTTCTAATTGCTCGTCGATGGTTGTCATCGCTATCCACTCTCAGCTGTCGCGGAGTCAAACAGCGCCAGTATAGCACAGCGATGCGCCCTTGTTGATGCTGGGCGGCAAGCTCTATAATCTGTCTTATCGAGTGAATAGGCTCACATATGTTGCGTGAGCGGTTTCGCAGTTAGATATTTGAGTGAAGGTGCGACCATGAGTAACATCCGCGTTCTGTATCGTGGAGATTGCCTTAACATTCTCAATAACTATATTGAGCCAGAATCTGTGGACTTGATCTATCTCGACCCGCCGTTTAATTCCAAAGAGCAGTATAATCTGCCGTTTCGATCGCAAGAAAAGACGCATGAGCCAGTTGCTGCCTTTGTAGACAAATGGGTTTGGAAGGAGTTTGCAGATGAGCACGGCGATAGCGACAACACGCAACTGGAGAGGCTTAGAAAACATCCTAGGCTTTCAGGGCTTGCAAGCATTATAGACTTGGCGCGTGAAAGTGATACGCCATCTGCAAGTATGGCTGCCTATGTGTTGAACATGGCATACCGCTTAGATGCGGCGCGGCGCGTATTGAAAGAAACTGGCAGCATATTTTTACATTGTGACCCAACGGCAAATTATTATCTCCGATTTGTAATGGATATTGTATTTGGGAGAGCCAACTATCGTAACGAGATAATTTGGCATTATACGGGGGGAGGAAGAAGCAAGACATACTTTTCGCGTAAACACGATACAATTCTGTACTATAGCAAATCCAACAAATGGACATTCAACGCCGACGAGATTCGGATTCCTTACAAGGAAACAAGCGGGTATGCAAAAGGGGGCATCACTTCAAGTACAGGCAAGCGCTACATGCCCCATCCGGATGGAACCCCGGTAGATGATGTCTGGGATATTCCTATAATCAACCCATTGTCTAAGGAGCGTCTCGGTTACCCCACTCAAAAACCTCTCAAATTGCTAGAGCGCGTCATTAAAGCCTCAAGCAAAGAAGGTGACCTGATCTTAGATCCTTTTTGTGGTTGTGGCACGGCAGCGCACGCTGCAGAGAACCTGTTTCGGAACTGGATAGGGACAGATATTTCACGATTTGCTGTATCTTTGATACGCCACAGGTTGGCGAACAATTTTTCAAACTTGGCAGATGTCGGCATCAAGACATTTGGATTGCCCGAGTATATTGTTGATGCCCGTAAGCTGGCTAAGGAAGACCCATTTGAATTCCAGAAATGGGTCTGTGGCAGAATTGGAGTCAACCAACTCGGACAGCGCATAGGAGCCCGTGGGCCTGACGGGGGTATTGATGGTGTAATCGAATTAGACATCATTGGAGAATATAACCACAAGACTGGTAAGGCAACTATCGAGAGAGTCACCGGAATCGTTCAAGTTAAGGGCGGGAATGTTTCCGCCGATAGTGTCCGCGCATTAGAAAATGTGGTCAGAAGAAGTGGCTCAATTTTTGGGATTATGGTTTGCTTTGAAGATCAAATGCGAACAGTCAACAATCAGCGTAGCAAGGATACTTGGAGCGATGTGAGCGGCGTTTATCCATTCATACAAGGATTTAGTACTGAAGACCTCCTAGCAAGGAAGAAGCCAGCGCTTCCACCATTGTACGGCTTGCATTCTCGTGGGCGGCTTACATAGACGGATGCACGTTCTGAGGTGAAATTCGCTTATGAATGATGAAACGCAAAGGGTGCAGCCATGAAATCCATGAGCAGCGCCGAAGTCCGGCAAGCCTTTCTCGATTTCTTTGAAGAGATGAATCACCGCCCGGTGGCATCGTCTTCGCTGGTGCCTGCCGACGACCCCACGCTGCTCTTCGTGAATGCGGGCATGGTGCAATTCAAAGATGTCTTCCTGGGACTGGACAAGCGCAACTACAGCCGCGCCGCCACTTCACAAAAGTGTATGCGAGTCAGCGGCAAGCACAACGACCTGGAAAATGTCGGGCCCTCATTGCGCCACCATACCTTCTTCGAGATGCTGGGCAATTTCAGCTTTGGCGATTATTTCAAGCGCGACGCGATTCGCTATGCCTACACGTTGCTAACCAAAGTATTTGAATTGCCGCCCGAACGGCTGGTTTATACCGTCTATGCGAATGATGACGAAGCCTACAGCGCCTGGGTGGATGATATGGGCATCGACCCCAAGCGCGTCGCTCGCATGGGTCCCGATACCAACTTCTGGCAGATGGCGGATACAGGTCCTTGTGGCCCCACATCCGAGATTCACTGGGACAAACAGCCGCAGCTTGGCGAAGACAACATCATCCCCCAGTTGCAAGCCGAAGATGAGCGCTTCCTGGAAATCTGGAATCTGGTCTTTATGCAGTTCAACCGCCAACAGCCTGACCCCCAGCACAGTGGCGCTCACGATGTGCCGCTGCCCGCGCCGGGCGTGGATACCGGCTTGGGCTTGGAGCGCATCGTTTCGATATTGCAGGGCGTGGAAGCCAATTACGAAACTGACCTCTTCATGCCCATCATCCAGCGCGCCCAGGAGCTGACCGGACAGAGCGATGCCCAGCGCGATGCCAACATCGTGCCTTATCGAGTCATCGCCGACCATGCGCGGGCGGCGGTCTTCCTCATCAGCGATGGCGTCTCGCCCGGTGCCAAAGGCCGCGCTGCCATCCCCCGCATCGTCATCCGGCGGGCGGCTCGTTTCGGCAACAAGCTCGGCTTTGACCGTCCCTTCCTGGCGGAAATCGCCCAAGCCGTCATCGACAACATGGGCGAGCATTATCAGGAATTGCTGGAGCAAGCCGACAGCATCAAACACATCATCACGTTGGAAGAAGAGCGCTTCCACCGCACCATGCAGCGCGGATTGAACGAGCTCGATAACCTGTTGGAGCGCTTGGAAGACGGCGGTAAGCTTTCGGGCGAACGGGCATTTTATCTCAAAGCGACGCTGGGCTTGCCATTCCAGGTAACCCGCGATGTCGTCGAAGAGCGCGGCTATACAGTTGATGAAGCCGGCTTCTTCGCGGCAGAGGCGGAGCACGCGCGCATCAGTGGCGGCGGGCAAGCCATGGGCGAAATCGAATCCGGCGAGGCTTATGCCACGCTGCTGGCGGACTTGCAGGCAGCGAGCAAGCTGCCAGAGACGGGCGTGGACTATGACCCCTATGGCGATGCGCCTATTGAAACGACCGTGCTTGCTTTGTTACAAGACGGTAGGGAAATCGAGACCGCTATTGCGGGCGAAAAAGTTGAAATTGTCCTCAAAGAAACCAATTTTTATGTCGAATCCGGTGGACAGGTCAGTGATACGGGCAGCATCCGCGGCGAGGATTGGGAGGTCGAAGTCGATGCCATGAAGCAGCCGGTGGCGGGCTTGGTTGTGCATGCCGGCGAGGTGTTGGAAGGCAGCCCGTCCGTCAATGACCGCGCCACAGCCAGCGTTGACCGCCAGCGCCGCCGCGACATCATCCGCAACCACAGCGCCACGCATCTGCTGCATGCCGCGCTGCGCAATCAACTCGGCGCGCATGTACAGCAGAAGGGTTCGCTGGTCGCGCCAGAGCGGCTGCGCTTTGATTTTTCGCATCACGAAAAAGTCGCTGCCGCGCAACTGACAGCCATCTCCGCCGAAATCAACCGCGTCATCGTGGACAACTACGCCGTGCGCGCGCAGGTCAAAGCGCTGGAGCAAGCCCGACGCGAAGGCGCAATGGCGCTCTTTGGCGAGAAGTATGGCGATGAAGTGCGCGCTGTCGCCATCGAATCCGCGGCTGAAACCTATAGCTATGAATTGTGCGGTGGCGCGCATGTCGCCCACACCGCCGAAATCGGCAGCTTCGTCTTCACCAGCGAAGGCAGCGTCAGCGCTGGCATCCGCCGCGTCGAAGCCTTGACGGGTCATGCCGCCGCCCGCTACCTCAATGACAAGCTGGACACGCTGAGTAAACTTGTCGAGCAGCTTGGCGCTGCGCCAGGCCAGGCTCTGGGGCGTTTGCAAGCCTTGCAGGCTGAATTAATCGCCGAGCGCCGCGAAAGCGAGACCTTGCGGCGCAAGTTGGCGAAGAGTGACTTTGATGCCATGTTGACGGGCGGCTTGGAGACCATAAACGGCAGGCAAGCCTTGCTGGCGCAGTTGGATAGCCTGTCCATGGAGGCGCTGCGCGAAATGGCTGACTGGTTCCGCAACCGCGTCGACCGCGGCGTGATGGTGTTGGCAAGCGACAATGGCGGCAAGCCACAAATCATCGTGGCGGTCTCGGATGCGCTGGTCAAAGAAGGGGCGCGCGCCGGCGACTTGATCAAACCAATCGCCCGCGTGGTCGGCGGTGGCGGCGGCGGACGCCCGCATATGGCGCAAGCTGGCGGCCGCGACAGCAGCAAAATCCCCGAAGCGCTGCAAAAAGCCCGCGAATTAATCGCCAGCGGACAATGATTTGCGTGGGCGCGGTTGATGTCCTCCGCAATTGAGCAGTTACTACTCGCGCCGAACGATACCCTCAGCAGCCTGCGCGTCAGATTGACGCAACTGCGGGGCAAGCGCGTCCTGCTGATTTTTCCGCCCGACAGCGACATGCTCAAACGGCGGCTCGACCTGGTGCTGCTCCAGCGCGAAGCCCGGCGCAATGCCATCCAACTCGCCATCGTCGCCCAGGACACGAGCCTGCAAGCGCATGCCGCCGAGCTGAACATCAGTTGTTTCGCCAGCGTGGAAGCCAGCCAAATCCAGCGCTGGAAACGCAGCCGCAACAAGGTCTTCCTGCCCCGTTATCATCGTCCGCGCGCCGATTTGCAGCCCGCCGATTTGGCGCGCATCGCCGATAAGCGGGGGCGAGCCAGGCAAAACAATACTTGGCGAATCCTGATTTTGCGCGCCGGCATCATCCTGCTGCTCTGCGCGGTCGTCGGCGCATTGGTCTACACAATTGCGCCCGGCGCGGTAATTCGTGTGCAACTGCGCAGCCAAGAAGTGCAGACCGAGGTCGAGATCATCGCCGATAGCCAAGCTGTGGCGGTTGATTGGCAACGCGGGCTGATTCCGGCATTGCGACTGCGCGACATGCTGCAAACCAGCGCGAGCATCCCCAGCAGCGGCGCACAAAGCATCGCCGGCGCATCCGCAACTGGCTCGGTGACATTCATCAACCTCAGGGACCAGCTGCTCGATTTCCCAGCCGGCTCGATCGTAAGCACCAGCGCGGGCGACGCCGTTTTCTTCGAGACGAGCGCCGATGTGATCGTTCCCGCTGGCATCGGCAGCAGCGTTGATGCGCCAATCGTAGCGGCTTCTGGCTATGGCGGGAGGATCGGCAATGTCGCTGTAGGCGCGATCAACCGCGTCGCCGGCGACCTGGTGGATAGCGTGACGGTTCTCAACCTCGCGCCTACTGCCGGCGGCAGCGACCGCGCTGTCCAGGTCATTGCCGCTGTTGACCATGCGCGCCTGCTGGATATCGCGCGGCTGCAATTGCAATCCCTAGCTTATGACCGCATGCGCGCTGATTTGTCGCAGAGCCAGGTCATCATCATCGAGTCGCTGCAAATCGCCGAAGAGAACAAAGACTGGCTAGATTATTCCGCAGTCGTCGGCGCGCGAGCCAGCCAGCTCTCGCTGACCATGCGCGCAGTGGTTTCGGCGCTGGCGGTGGATGAGAAACTGGCGCGAGAGATTCTACAAACTGAACTGGCAGCGGCTGCGCCTGCCGGGATGGCGCTGCAAGCCGACACGGTGGTCTACGAACGTGGCGCATTCGACTTTTCGCCCGCCAAAGAGCAGGTTCGCTTTATGGCGCGGGGCAGCGCTGTGGCGCAGGCGCAATTGGATGTGGCCGCCCTGCGCGAGCGGCTGGCTGGCGCAGATCTGGACGCCGCGCAGAGCCACCTGCGAGAACACCCGTCGCTCGTGCAGAGGCCACCGCCCCAGTTAAGTTTGTACCCGCGCGGGCTTGGGCGCATGCCGCTCCTGCCCCTGCGCATTCAAATTGACATCGCGGATGCCGCATGATCGGGCGTCTGCTGGGCCTTGACTACGGAGAACGGCGCATCGGGCTGGCTATCAGCGATGGCTTGGGCATCAGCGCGCGCGAACTGACCATCTTGCCAAGCCGCGGCGCTCGCCAGGATTTCGCCGCCATTATCGAGATTGCTATGCGCGAGCGGGCTGTGGGGATTGTGGTTGGCTTGCCAGTCAACCCCAATGCGCCGGCTGGCATCGTCACACAAGCGGACATCGTGCGCGGCTGGATCGCGGATTTGCGGCGGGAAACTGACCTGCCTGTGCACGAAGTCAGCGAATACTTGAGCAGCGAAGAAGCCCGAAGTATGGCGCGGATGCTTAAAAGGCGCGCTCACGAGCCCATCGACGACCTGGCTGCCTGCGTGATCCTGCAATCTTTCCTGGATGCGCGCAGCCGCCCCTAGGCGAGTAAGCGCCTCAAATTATTCACCACATGTGGTAAATTTGAGGTGATAGCCTTAAGCCGCCGCCGCTATGCTATATTGGCAGCATGGCAACCTAGCGAGCCGCTACCTGTGCGCAGACTGCATGACACCCAGCCCAGCCCGCGCTATACCCTGCGTCGCGACGACGGTTTGCGCGCGCCGCCTCGTTGGCTCTTCTGGGGCATCATCCTGCTATTCTTGGCTTGCGCGCTGGGCATTGCTTTGGCTGTGTTTGGCTTCCGCGAGCTATTGCAGCCGGCGCAGCAGCAGCGCATCATCGACCAATTGCCCTTTATGCGCATCCTGCGGCGACCGACCCCGGCTGGCGGCGTCTTCCCGACCAGCGCCGCGCCCGTAGATGAGAGCCAAGCGCTTTCCCTGCTGGATATGCCGCTGGACATGCCCCCGCCCACCGCAACAACAGCGCCGATTATCATAGTAGCGACGCCATCGCCAAGCCCCATCACCCCCCCCCCCAAGACCCCCCCCCCCCGAGCCGCCGGCCGCGCGCCGCCGAACGCCCCCCCCCCCGCCCCCGCCCCCCCGCGCCCCAT